>NZ_CDRRBS010000001.1:0-42026 GCF_977040545.1 Pseudostreptobacillus sp.
ATCTCCATCATTTTCACAGTTATTTTTAATACTATCAATAACCATTTGACGTCTTTTGATTGGATCTACAACTACATATTCTTTAAGTAATTCAGATTCATACTTACTTGAATCAGATATCAATATATCTTGATTTCCATAAAGTCTCATCCCACGTGTTCTATTTCCTGATTTAACACCTTCAAATTCAAATTCTATTACTTCATCATCTAAAGTAGCTAGTATCCATTTAATAGGTCTTGCAAATCTAAAACTTCTTTTTCCCCACTTCATATTCTTATCAAATTCTATAGACTTAATAGTTCTAACTAATATATCAGAAATTATATCCTTAGTGTATACTCCTTTAAGATTTTTCTCTACATAAATATACTCACCTTTATCAGTTTTTTCTATCTTTATATCATTTTCTGTAAGTCCTTGTGATTGTATAAATCCTTTAGCTGCTTGTGTTAATATCCCATCTTTATATGCTACACTTACTGATGGTCCCATTTTCTTTTCATAAAAATCATCTTGTTTTTCTGATATTTCTGATATATATACAGCTATTCTTCTAGGTGAATTAAATTCTACATCACCAGAAAATTTAATTCTTTCTTTATTTAATTCTTTCTTTAAGTTTTCAAGTAAATCCTTACTTGCCTTTAAAACGTATCTTGAAGGTAGTTCTTCCACTCCTATTTCAAATAAAAGTCTCATTATTCTATACCTCCTTTTTTAAGTAATGGATGTCCTAAATCCTCACGTGTTTTAACAAATATTTCAGCACATTTTTTAGCCATATCTCTTACTCTTAATATATACGACATTCTTTCTGTTGTACTTATAGCTCCTCTTGCATCTAAGTTATTAAATGTATGAGAACATTTTAATACATAATCATAAGCTGGAAGAACTAAGTTGTGACTCAAGCAATTTTTTGCTTCTTTTTCATACATATCAAATAATTTGAAATTCATTTCCACATCACTTACTTCAAAGCTATATTTACTCATTTCATATTCATATTGATAACGTCTTTCACCATACTTAACACCTTTAGACCATTCTAAATCATATACATTATCTTTATTTTGTAAATATAGAGCTATTCTTTCAAGACCATATGTTATTTCAGAAGGAACTATTTCTACCTCTATTCCTCCAACTTGTTGGAAATATGTAAACTGAGTAATTTCCATACCATCAAGCCATACTTCCCAACCTAATCCCCAAGCTCCCAAAGTTGGAGACTCCCAGTTATCTTCAACAAATCTAACATCATGATTTTTAACATCTATACCTAAAGCTTCTAAACTTTTAAGATATAGTTCCTGAATATTATCTGGAGATGGTTTCATAATTACTTGAAATTGATGATGTTGATACACTCTATTAGGATTTTGTCCATATCTTCCATCTTTAGGTCTTCTTGAAGGTTCAACATATGCAACACTCCAAGGTTCAGGTCCTAAAGACATAAGGAAAGTGTCAGGATTAAAAGTTCCTGCACCTGTCTCTACATCGTAAGGATTACTTATTATACATCCTTGTTCACTCCAATATTTTTGAAGTGTTAATATTATATCTTGAAAATACATAATTATTCTCCTTTTGTTTTTTTAAATACATAATTAGATAATAGATAATATACAACTAATATATATATACCTATATGTATATATGCATCTGCAACATTAAATACAAAACTCCATATACCACGAAAATCTATCATGTCTATTACAAATCCTCTTAAATATCTGTCTATCATATTACCTGTTGCTCCTGATGCTATAAATATTACACCTATTTTATTAATAATATTTGTATTTAAAAAATTCTTAGTTTCTGTATAAAGTAAATAAATTATTAAAAGTGTACTAATTATAGTAAATGCAATTATACTTCCTTGAAATAATCCAAATATACCACCATGATTCTCAACATATGTAAACTTTAAAAAATCACCTAATATATTAATTGAATATCCTATATTTCCACCAGAAATATTATACATAAATTGCTTAGTTAATTGATCAAATAATACAAGAAGTACATATAGAGTTATAAGTATAAAATACATATTATTGATTCTCCTTTTGTAATCTTAAAACTTTTGCATCTCTTAGTGTTACATCTGGATATTCTGAATCAGTTCCTACTTCTAAACTATATTTCCAACATCTTTCACATTTCTTACCTAATGCTCTAACAACTTTAGCTTTTATTCCTTCTATTTCTGTTTCTTCTAATTCAGTTGCATTTTCAACAAATTCAACTTGAGATACAAGTAAAATATCCGATATATCCCACTCACTATACTCCTTAACAAAACTATATTCTGAATTAGATATATTTATTAACACTCTAGCATCAAGAGATAAACCTATAAGACCATTTTGTCTTTCTTTTTCTATTTTTTTATTTATTTCTCTTCTTAAAGAACCTAATTTTTCCCATTTTTCATTTAATTCATTATTGATATACTCAGGATTTTCTTCTACCCATGAAGTTAAATGTACACTTTCCTCTTTACCTTCATAATCAAGTCTTTCCCATATTTCTTCTGCAGTAAATGATAAAACTGGAGATATAACCCTTACAAGTACATCTAAAATATTTGAAAGTACAGTTTGAGCTGATCTTCTTTCTAATGAATCTTTATATTCACAATATAGTCTATCTTTTATTATATCTAAATAAAATGATGACATTTCAACTGAACAGAAATAAAGTATTTCTTGGAATAATGCATAAAATTCATAATTTTCATAATGCTTAGTTGTTTTTCTCTTTAACTCTTCTAATTTATGCATAGCCCATTTATCTATTTCTAACATATCTTTATAATCAACTTTAGTTTTTCTATCAAAATCATTTATATTTCCTAGTAAATATCTAGCTGTGTTTCTTATTTTTCTATATGAATCAGACATTTGTTGTATTATATTATCTGATATTCTAACATCTTCTCTATAATCAACAGATGATACCCAAAGTCTTAATATATCTGCACCGTGTACATCTATGATATCTTTAGGAGTTATTGTATTTCCTAAAGATTTAGACATTTTTCTTCCTTGTCCATCCATAACAAATCCATGAGTTAATATCTTCTTATACGGAGCATCAAAAGTTGATGCAACTGAAGTAAGTAGTGATGATTGGAACCATCCTCTATGTTGATCTGAACCTTCAAGATATAGATCAACTGGTCTTTCATATCCTCTTGTTACAACAACAGATCTATGAGAAACTCCAGAATCAAACCAAACATCTAATATACTTCTTTCTTTTCTTAATTCAACTTCTCTTAAATTAAATTTATCTAATAATTCATCTCCTATAATTTCATTTGCTGAATATTTCCACCAAATATCTGTACCTTCTTTTTCTACAAGCTCTATAACTCTTTCCATTATTTCACTATGATATATAACTTCATTTGTTTTAGCATTATAGAAAATTGGTATAGGTACACCCCAAACTCTTTGTCTTGATATAGTCCAATCTGGTCTATTTTCCATCATAGAAGTTATTCTATTTCTTCCCCAAGTAGGAACAAATTCAACTTTTAATAATTGTTCTAAAGCATTTTTTCTAACTTCTCCATCTACTTTTATAAACCATTGTTCCGTAGCTCTAAATATTACAGGTTTTTTACTTCTCCAATCATGAGGATAAGAATGTGAGATTTTTTTCAAACCTAAAAGTTTTTGATTTTCTTCAAGTTTTTCTATAATAGCTTTATTAGCTTTTTTATAAAACATTCCTTCAAATCCTGGAGCTTCACTTGTCATATGTCCTTTATCATCAACAGGAGATAATATTCCTATTTCATATTTTTGTGCCGCTATATAGTCATCTACCCCATGTCCTGGTGCAGTGTGAACACATCCTGTTCCTGCTTCAAGAGTAACGTGTTCTCCAAGTATTATAATACTTTCTCTTGAATATATAGGATGTGTGTAAGTTAATCTTTCAAGTTCACTTCCTTTAAATTCTTTTATCAATTCAAATTCTGTTATTTCCATTTCCTTAAATGCAGAAGATGATAATTCTTTTGCAAGTATTAAATTCCCTTTTGAAGTTTTATAAACTCCATATTCAAATTCTTCATTTAATGCTATAGCAAGATTAGCAGGTATTGTCCATGGTGTTGTTGTCCATATCACAAATGATGCTGATTCAAGTCCTAATTTTGATAAACTATCAGCCGTTAAATCCATTTTTACAAATATAGAATCAGATTCAACATCTTTATACTCAATTTCAGCTTCAGCAAGTGCTGTTTCTGTTGTAGGTGACCAATATACTGGTTTAAGACCTTTATATACATATCCATTTTCATATATATCTCTAAATACTCTTAATTCTTCAGCTTCAAATTCTTTCTTTAAAGTTATATATGGGTTATTCCAATCTCCAAGGATTCCCATACGCACAAAATCTTTCTTTTGATTTTCAACAGATTTAAGTGCATATTTTTTACAAGCTTCTCTAAGTTGTAAAGGACTCATTTCCTTAACTTTTTCTCCAAGCTCTTGTATCATTTTCCATTCTATTGGTAATCCATGTGTATCCCATCCTGGTATATATGGTGCATTATATCCTCTAAGTCTTTTATATTTTAATATTATATCCTTAAGTATTTTATTTATTGAATGACCTATATGTAAATCTCCGTTTGCATAAGGTGGCCCATCATGCAAGAAGAATGTAGGTTTATTTTTATCTAAACTTTTTTCATAAATATTTTTCTTAGTCCAATCTCTTATTACAAGGGGTTCTTTTTGTGCAAGATTAGCCTTCATTTTAAAACTTGTTTTAGGTAAATTTAGGGTAGAAGCATAATCTACTTTTTCATTTTCCATTGTTTTCCTCCTATTTCTTTATTTTAAATCCTCTAGCCATTAGCTGATTTTCCAATTTTCTTTGTTCTATTTCTTCTTTTCTTTTTTTATCATCAAATTTTTTCTTAACTACTTTTTTAGGTTTTACATAATTAGGATTTTTACGTGTTAATCCAACTCTTTGTCTAGGTATATCTATATCTAATACCCTAACTTTTATAATTTGTCCTATTGATAACACCTTAGTAGGATCTGTAATATATTCATCTGATATTTGAGATAAATGTATCATAGCATCATTTTTTAATCCTATATCTACAAAAGCTCCAAATTTAGTAACATTCCTTACAGTTCCTTCAAGTTCCATACCAACTTTTAAATCTTCTATACTTAATACATCTTCTCTTAAAAGAGGTTTATCAAAATCATCTCTTGGATCACGTCTATCTTTTATTAAAGCCTCATATACATCCTTAACAGTTTTATCTAATCCAGTTTTTTCTATAATTTCCTTTAAATCAGCACCATTTAATTTTTCTCTTACAGATTTAAGATCTTCTTTTAACTCCATTACACTACTATTACATTTTTTAAGAATTTCTTCTGCAATATAGTATGACTCTGGGTGAATTATTGTATTATCTAAAGGATTATCACTATCAGGAATAACAATAAATCCTGCTAATTGTTCAAATGCTTTTGCACCTAATCCCTTAACTTTTAAAACTTCTTTTCTATTTTTAAAATCTCCATTTTCTTTTCTATAATCAACTATATTTTTAGCTATATTTTTCTTAATACCTGATACATATCCAAGTAATGCAGCACTTGCAGTATTAATATTAACTCCAACTCTATTCACTATTTTTTCTATAGTTTGTTCTAATTCTGTATTTAAGTTCTTTTGATTAACATCGTGTTGATACATTCCAACACCTATAGATTTAGGATCTATTTTAACAAGTTCTGCTAATGGATCTTGTATTCTTCTTGAAATAGATATAGTCCCTCTTACAGTAACATCAAGGTCTGGGAATTCTTCAGCCGCTATCTTAGAAGCTGAATAAACAGAAGCTCCTGCTTCATTAACTATAATATATGAAATCTTTTTATCTTTATACTCTTTCAATATATCAGATACAAAACTAGCTGTTTCACGCGATGCTGTACCATTACCTATAGCTACTATATCTACATCATATTCTTTAATATATTTTAATATTTTTTCACGAGCCGTAGCTAATTGTTTTTCACTATGCATTTCTTTAACTAAATAAACTACATCATTTGCTCTAAAGAATCCTTCATTATCAATAATAGCAAGCTTTGCCCCTGTTCTATAACCAGGATCTAATCCTAGTATAGTTTTTTTATATAAAGGTGGTTGTAAAAGTAAATCTTCTAAATTCTTTGCAAAATTAGCAATTGCTTCTTCTTCTGATTTTTCAGTTAATATATTTCTCAATTCATTCTCTATTGATGGATAAATTAATCTATCTAAAGAGTCTATTATTACATTTTCTAAAAATGATTTTAAATTCTTATTTTCAAAATATGTTCCGTATATATGAGATACTATATTTTCTCTAACATCATCATCAATTTCTAAATCTACCTTAAGTATTTTTTCATTTTCTCCACGATTAACTGCTAATATTCTATGAGACAGTATTTTATTATATGCTTCACTAAAGTCATAATAATCTTTATATACTTGTTTTTCATCTAACTCTTTATTTTTTTCTATTAATTTAGATACAAGTTTAGATTTATCCGTTAAAACTTTTCTTAAATATTCTCTTATTTCTATATTTTCAGATAATTTTTGAGCTATTATTAAATGCGCTCCTTCTATAGCTGATTTAACATCAACAACATTTTCGTTTATAAAGCCTTTTGCTTCTTCTTCAAGCATTTCCATATTAGTTTCTGGTTTAACTAAATATTCTGAAAGTGGTTCTAATCCATTTTCAATAGCAATATCAGCTTTAGTTTTTTTCTTTTTCTTATATGGAAGATATAAATCTTCTACTCTTTGTAGAACTTGAGCTTCTTTTATAGCTAATTCTAACTCCGGAGTAAGAGCTCCTTGTTCTTCTATCAATCTTATTACTTCTTCTTTTCTTTTTTCTAAATTTCTAAAATATGTAACTTTATCAACTATATCTCTAATTTGTTCTTCATCAAGATTTCCTGTAACTTCTTTTCTATATCTAGAAATAAAAGGTATAGTGGATCCTTCATCATAAAGTTTAATTGTTTGTTCTACTTGATTTGCACTAATTTTTATATCTTCTGCAACAAGTTCAAATATCTTATTTTCCACAATTTCTGCCTCCAACATGTTATTCATAATATTTTACCATATTTTAGACCTAATTTCCACCATAAATTAAAAGGATTGACTCCTATAAAACAAAGAGTCAATCCTAATTTATTTTTTAATATATTTAATATTAACTATATATTATTTTTTACAGCTTGATATATATCTTCTGCTCTTAATCCATATTCTTCTTGTAAAAATTCAAGAGTTCCAACTTGACCAAATCTTTCTTTCACTCCTACTCTAACAAGCTTAGTTTGACATTCTTCTGCTAAAACTTCTGCAACTGCACTTCCTAGACCATTTGTAATACTATGATTTTCTGCAGTAACTACCAACTTTTTACCTTTTGAATGTTCAATTATAGCTTCTCTATCTATAGGTTTTAAAGTGAACATATCAATTACTGTAATTGATATTCCTTCTTCTTCAAGTTTTTTAGCTGCCATACGAGCTTCATGTACCATCATACCAATAGCAATTATACAAATATCACTACCAAGTTGTAATACATTAGCTTTTCCTATTTCAAATTTAGAACCTTCTTCATAAATTTTAAATACATTTTTTCTTGTTAAACGTATCCAATAAAATTTATCTTGTTTGCTATATACTTCATCTAAAACTGATTTTAAAACATTAGAATCTGTAGGTTCTATAACAACTGAATTCGCAAGCCCTCTTATTAGACCCATATCTTCAAATGACATATGAGTTCCACCATTATGAACAGCTTGTATTCCTGCATCTGAAGCTATTACTGTTATCGGATTATTTTGATATAGAGAAGATATGAAAATTTGATCTAAACATCTTCTACTTGCAAAAGCTGTAAATGTATGTACAAAAGGTTTAAGCCCTACTCTTGAAAGACCTGCTGCACAAGAAATTTCTTGAGCTTCCATTATACCTACATTAATAACACGCCCTTTATATTTTTCTACCAAACTTCCACTACCAAGAGAACCCATTAAGTCTGCATCTAATACCACTACTTTTTCATCTTTTGTTAAGTATTCTTCAAATTTATTTGTACACACTTTTCTTAACTCAAGTTCTTCTTTAGTAGTTTCTCCATTATATACTTTAAACATTAATTACCCTCTCTTTCTAATTCGGCTACTACTCTTTCAAGTTCTGCTTTAACTTCAGCATTTGGACGTATATGATGATTACCTTTGAATTTTTCTATAAATTCTACACCTTGACCTTTAATAGTATCAAGCACTATAAATAAAGGTCTATCCGTTTTCTTTAAAGTTGCTTCTTTTATAGCTTCAACATCATCCCCTTTTACAGTAATAGCATCAAATCCAAAAGATTTAGCTTTTTCTTCAAAAGAATAAGGTCTATTAATATCTTCTAAATATCCATCTAATTGTTGTTTGTTATAGTCTAAAAATACAACCATATTATTTAAATCATTATGAGCAATAAATTGCATAGCTTCCCATACTTGACCTTCTTGAGATTCTCCATCCCCTATAATACAAAATACTTTATTATCTTTACCTAATATTTTTAATCCTTTAGCTATACCAGAGGCTATAGATATACCTTGACCAAGTGATCCTGTTGTAACATCTACTCCCTTAGTTTTAAGTCTATCTGGATGACTTGGTAAATTTGTTCCATTAACATTTAAAGTTAATAAATCTTTTACATCAAAGAAACCTTTTAATGCAAGTGCGCTATAAAGTGCAGGCCCTGCATGACCTTTAGAAAGGACAAGATAATCTCTATCTTCCCAATTAGGATTCTTAGGATCATACTTCATTACATCATTATATAAAACTGCTAAAGTTTCTACTACAGAAAGTGAACCTCCATAATGACCAAATCCTAAATTATTTAACATCTTAACAACATTAATTCTAATATCTCTTGCAAATTTTTTAGTATTTTCCATATTTAATATCCTTAATCTTCTTTTTTAGCTATAAAGTTATGTCCTACAAGTAATATTACTATTGCAAATATTATACAAGTTATTACTGTTGGTGATAATACTTTAGAAGCTCCTCCTAATATTATACCTAAAGTTGCAAAGTCTGCATCTGAGAATGTAGATTCTGCAAATCCTAAAGTTGCAAGTAATGGGAATAATACTGCTGGTAATGCTGTTAATAATAATCCATTAGCAAATGCTCCTATCATAGCACCTTTTCTACCACCTGTTGAGTTACCAAATACCCCTGCAGTTGCTCCACAGAAGAAGTGAGGTACTACACCTGGTAAGATTAATGGTAATGCAAATACTCCTTTAAATACCCATAATAGAACTAAACCAACTATACCTCCTAAGAAGCTGAATAAGAACCCTATTAATACAGCATTTGGTGCATAAGGGAATACTATAGGACAATCAAGTGCAGGTTTTGCATTAGGAACTAATTTTTCAGAAATTCCTGTAAATGCTGGAACTATTTCATTTAATATTAATCTAACACCTTGTAATACTACGAATACTCCTCCAGCAAATGCTATTGCTTTAATTAATACAAATACTATATAGTTTTGTCCATCAGAAAGAGTTGAAACAAATTCATTTCCTGCAGCTATTGCTAGAACTAAGTAAATTACCATCATTGTTAATGAAATTGAAATTGAACTATCTCTTAAGAATGATAAGTTCTTAGGAAGTTCCATTTCTTCAGTTGATTTAGAACCTTTACCTACAGCTTTTCCTATATATCCTGATAAGATATATCCTAAAGTACTAAAGTGACCAAATGCAACACTATCATCACCTGTAATACCTTTCATAAATGGTTGAGCAAGTGCTGGGAATACTGCCATTGTTAATCCTAATAATACTGATCCAACAATTACAAGCATGCTTCCACTAAATCCTGCTATAGTTAACAGAACAGCTATCATACAAGCCATGTATAAAGTATGGTGACCTGTTAAGAATATATATTTCAAACGAGTGAAACGAGCAATTAAAATATTAGCAACCATACCTAAAGCCATAATTAATGCAGTTGGTGTACCAAAGTCTTTTAATGCAACAGCTATAATTGCTTCATTATTAGGAACTACTCCTGTAATATGAAATGCTTGTTCAAAAATTTTACCCATAGGAGAAAGTGATGCAATGATTAAATCTGCCCCTGCTCCTAAAATTAAGAATCCCATTATAGTTTTAATTGTTCCTTTAATTACATCTGTTAATGGTTTTCCTTGTAATACTAATCCTACTAGAGCTATTAACCCAACAAGAATTGATGGTGTTTTTAATATCCCTACGATTAAATTTAATAATGATATCATAAAATATCCTCCTAAAATTTATTTATATTTGTTTTATTTTAATCTTTCTGTTAATTTTTCTTCAAGTTCTGGCATACTTATTATGCTATTTAGAACTACTATTTTATCTTTAGGTATAGAAGTTGCACTTTCTGCAATATCTCTACCCATAACGAATATATCAGCTGAATTTGATGTAACTGAAGCAAGATCTGAATGTGTCGCTTCTGCCTCTTTACCTATTTTTTTTAAAACTTTCTTTATGTTCATTTCAAGCATAAAGCTTGAACCAAGTCCTGAACCACAAACTGCCATTATTTTCATTTTATCCTCCTATTTATCTATTTAAAATTTTAATTAACTCATTTTTATCTTCAGCTTTAAGAAGATCTTTTATTTTTTCTTCATCTTGGAATATTTCAAGTAAAGCTCCTATAGTATCTATGTGTGAATTAGAATCTTTAGCTGCCAAAATAAATATTAAAGATATTGGATCACCACCAAAATCTACAGGTTTATTTACTTTTAAAAAAGAAACTCCAGTCTCATTAACACCATTTTCTGGTCTTGCATGAGGCATAGCTATATGTTCTCCTAAAATAATATAAAACCCTAAATCATTTATACTTTTTATCATAGCATCTACATAGCTTTGTTCAATATTCCCTGATTTAATCAAAGGTTCAGAAGCTAACTTTATACTTTCTTCCCAATCTTTAACCTCACTTAATACATTTACATTAGACTCATTAAACATGTTACTCCTCTCTATAGTTATCAATATATTCTACTAACTTTTGATAACTATCAATATTTGTAATTTTTTCCATAAAATTAGGCCTTAATATTAATTTATATATATCATTTAAAATTTCTAAATGATTTCTTTCATCACTAGTTGAAAAACAAAAGAATATCTTTGCCATTCTGCCTTTAATATCAACCGCTTCCTTTAATATTAATAAAGAAAGATCAGTTTTATACACATTACCCATAGATTGTGAATGTGGCAAAGCAATGTTATTATCAATTATTATATATGGTCCTAATTTTTCAATATTATCTATCATACTTTTAGTATATCTACTATTTGCTGCACCATGTTCTTCAAGTATATGACCTGAAATTTTTATTGCTTCTTTCCAATCTTTAACCCTATTTTTAAAAACAACCTTACTCTCAGATAAAATTTCTAGTAAATTATTTTTCATTTTTAATTTATCAATAAATATATTAGAATACTTTTGATTTAATAATTTTTTCAAAACTATTTCATCAAAATTACCTATTTCTTTAAGATCTTTAATAAAATTATCTATTACTATTTTATCTTTTTTTCTTTTTATTCCAAGTGACTCTAGTTTTTTATAGTCTTCTATTTGTAACACTGGATTAATTTTAATTGCTTCAAAATCTAAATCAACCGTTGTTAAAATATAGTCTATATTCATATTTTTAGAAATATCTTTATTTATCATATACGCGGGTAGAACATCTATTATATCTACATCAAAATGATCTTTTAAGTAATATTCTAATACTCTAGAAGTTCCATAACCTAATCCACATACCAGTATGACTTTTTTTCTATTATTGATTTCAATTCTATCGATTGAAGCTTTAAAATGATACATTATCAATGATAATTCTATATCTGTAAATTTAATTTCAAAAGTTTCTTCTATCTCAACTAAACCTTTTTTTAATATATCTATTAAATTCTCATCATTCCAATCAAGTTTTTCATAAAATGTATTAGATAATTTAATATTCTTTTTTAATCTATATATAGAAACTTTTAAGTGACTTAATAAAAAGTCATATAATATAGCATCTTCTGTCAAATCTACATTTAAATTATCACTTACATATTTAATCAACTTTTTAATTAAAAAACTTTCATCTAACCATGACTCTAAATTAGAATTAATAGATAAGCCTATCAGTATATCAGCTATAGTATTAAATGATTTTTTATCATCAAAATATTTATCAAATATTTTTTCTATAACAAAGTAATCATTCCCTGCTATAAGATTAGAATTTACTGTATTTTTTTCATAAAAAATATAATGACAATATATTGAAATAAGTAATTTTAAATATACATCTTCACTAATATTTAACTTAATATTATTAGAGGTTTCTTTGATAAACTCTTTAATATTGAATATCAAATCTTTATCCAAAACATCATCTATATACTTATTGATTCTACGATTTCTATATATTCTTTCAAGAATTTCTATCTTTTTAATATTACTCTTTTTAATATAATAACCTTTAGAATTAATATATTCAAATTTTTCATTCATAGATTCCATATCAGATTTTATAGTATTTCTTGAAACTCCTATAATTTTAGATAGAGAAGATATATTTAGTCCTGTTAAATTAAATATACTATTTAAATATATGAGATCTATTCTATCATCTTTAATTAAATCATTACTCTTATCATTTTCTTTAAGAATTTTAGTTATTGAATCAATATCAAATATAAATCTTGAATCTTTAATTAAAATCTTAGGATTTTTATTTTTTAATAAATAATAATTTATCTTATTAATATAATATTGTATAGATCTTTTAGAGACACCAAAATGTTCTGAAACCTGATTTATAGTCAGTTCTTCTTCTGTTAAAAGCATTTCTAATATTTTTACTTCTCTTTCATTTAACATTATTTTCACTCCTATATGGTATAGTATACCTTGAAAAATATATATGGCAATTATAAACCTTTTTCATAAAAATGAAAAGAAGTGACCACCTATACATTAATGGTAACTATACTTTTAAGATAAAATAAAAATACCTATAATCAAATAACAATATAATTATAGGTATTTCATATTATATAGCCAAACTTCTTAATAATTCCAAACTTCCTTTAACTTTTACTTTAATATTCGCTGGAATTAAAACTGTTTCACCTTTTTTAACTTTTAAACTTTCTCCTAAATATTCTATAACACCTTCACCTTCTAATATAGAATATATCAACATATTTTTATAACTATCTTCAAACTCATCTAATATTTTTATTCTATCTATAGAATAAAAATCTGTATTAGAGATATTTTTTCTAATTTCATCATCTTTAAAATTAGTGTTTCTAACTTCAGGTATTAAATTAAAGTCTATAACTTCAGCTGCTCTATCAAGATGAAGTTCTCTTTTTTTCCCATTATCTAATCTATCAAAATCATATATCCTATAAGTAATATCTGAATTTTCCTGAATCTCAGCAAATATAACACTACCTTCAAGACTAGCATGTACACTTCCAGGTATAACATCTATTATATCCCCAGTTTTAACAGAAACAACATTAAATAAATCTACAAAATCATTATTTTTAGTCTTCTCTAAAAACTTCTCTTTATTTATACCTTTTTTCATACCCATTATTAACTTAGCATCATCACTTGCATACATGATAAACCAAGACTCACACTTACCCAATTCATTATGATTCTTCAAAGCATATTCATCACTAGGGTGTACTTGTATAGATAATCTATCATTTACATCTAAATACTTAATTAATAAAGGAAATCTATTTCCATATTTAGTATATATTTCTTCTCCAACAAGTTCTTGTTTAAATTCTTCTAAAAGACTTTGTAACTGTCTTCCTGAAAGATATCCATTTTCAACTTCACTCATCCCATTTTTATGAGATGAAACTTCCCAAGATTCACCAAAATTTCTATCATCAGGTAATTCTATACCAAGTTTTTCTTGTAAATTTCTACCTCCCCATACTTTAGGTATTAACACTTTTTTAAATTTCAAAGGATACAGCATAATAATCTCCTTACTGTGCTTTTTGTATTTGTTCTGATTGTTGCTCAGTTTGTTGTGTTGTTTGGAATTCCTTAACAAAGTTTACAAAGTCTTCTTTGTTATTTAATACCCATTTTCCATCTACTTTAGACATATTAGCTTTTAAATCTTTTTCTACATATTTAAGTTCTTTTTCTTGTCCCAGTTTTTCAAAGTATTCTTTTGCAAATACATTCATTTTTTCTTCAGTTAAACCCTCAGATAATGATTTTTGTATTATTTCATTTAACAGTTCTTTCATATATACTTCAAGATCAACTCTTTTCATATGTACATCTATTTCTGATTTATCTTTTTCTTGATTTACATTATTTATACTATATTCAAACTTTTTAATTAAACCATCCATACCTTTTGCTAATTCATTGTCAGCTGTTACAATATTTTCATTTCTTATTGATTCAAGTTCTGTAACTAAAGATTGTTTAGATTTAGGTTCACCACAAGAAATGAAAATAGTAAATGCAAATAATGTAAAAATAATAGGTTTCAAAAATTTTTTCATCAATTATTCTCCTAACAATTCTTTTAATTTTTTAGTTTCTTCTTCATAACCTGGTTTTTCAAGTAAAGCAAACATATTTTTCTTATACTCTTCAACTCCTGGTTGATCAAACGGATTTATACCTAACATATATCCACCTATAGCTACTGCTTTTTCAAAGAAGTAGAATAAATATCCTAAATTGAAAGGAGTAGCTTCAGGTATGCTAATAACAAGATTTGGAACATTTCCTGTTACGTGTGCTAATATAACTCCTTTTGCAGCTTGTTTATTAACATAATCTAAAGTTTTACCTGAAATGTAGTTCAATCCATCTAAATCAACTTCTTCTTTATTTATCAATATATCTTCTTCTGGTTTATCTATTAATAATACAGTTTCAAACATAGTTCTTCTAGCTTCTTGTATTGATTGTCCAATAGAATGTAAATCAGTTGAAAAATCAGCTGAAGTAGGATATATTCCCTTACCATCTTTACCTTCTGATTCAGCAAATAGTTGTTTCCACCATTCTGCTATAAAATGTAATCTCGGTTCATAATTTGTTAATATTTCTATATTTTTACCCTTGTTATATAATATATGTCTAGTTGCAGCATATATCATTGCATCATTTTCATAAAAATTCTTATTTGAATAATCTTCCATAGCTGTTGCTGCACCATCCATTAATTCTTGAATATTTATCCCAGCTACAGCTATTGGTAATAAACCTACGGCTGTTAATACTGAAAATCTTCCACCAACATTATCTGGAACAACAAAAGTTTCATACCCTTCACTTGTTGATAGATTTTTTAAAGCACCTTTTGCTTTATCTGTAGTAGCATATATTCTTTTAGCAGCTTCTTTTTTCCCATATTTTTTCTCTAATTTTTCCTTAAATACTCTAAATGCAATAGCTGGTTCTGTTGTAGTCCCTGATTTTGATATTACATTTATAGAAAAATCTTTATCTCCAACTAAATCTAATAAATGTTTTAAATAAACAGGACTCATATTAGTTCCTGCAAAGAATATTTGAGGACCTTTTCTAACACTTTTATCTTGATTATTATAGAAAGTATTTGATAAAAATTCTATAGCTGCTTTTGCCCCTAAATATGAACCTCCTATACCTATAACTATTAGTATTTCTGAATCATTTTTAATTTTTTCAGCTGCTTTTTGAATTCTAACAAATTCTTCTTTATCATAATTTTTAGGAAGATCTACCCATCCTAAAAAATCATTACCTGCACCACTTTTATTTTCTAATATTTGATTAGATAATTCTACAAATGGTCTTAATTGATCATATTCATGTTTTTTAATAAAGTTTTCTGTATATTTTGTTTCTAATTTTAATTTCATTTTATCTCTCCTTAGCTAAATTTTCTAATTCTTTTTCTAATTTTTCTAAATCTAAATTTACAGATTCTATATCTTTAAAGTATCTATATGTTCTAACTTTTAAATCAAGAGCAGCATCTTCATCTATTACAAGTATAGCTTTTCTATGTAATTGTAATGCTGATATAGTCCATAAATGATTAACACCTTCTTCTATACCCTTGTGTATAGCATGAGCTTTTTTAGGCCCATTTGCCATTATCAACACTTCTTTTGAATCCATAATAGTCCCTACTCCTACTGTTAAAGCAAGTTTTGGAACTTTTGTAATATCATTATTGAAAAATCTTGAGTTTACTAATATTGTATCTTCTGTTAATTCTTTATCTCTAGTTCTTGATGCAAGTGAAGATCCTGGTTCATTAAATGCTATATGACCATCTTCTCCTACTCCACCTAAAAATAAGTTTATTCCTCCAACAGACTTAATCTTATCTTCATATCTTTTACATTCAGCTTCTAAATCAGTTGCAAGTCCATCTAAAATATTAATGTTTTCTTTTTTAATATCTATATGATTGAAAAAGTTGTTATACATAAAATAATGATAACTTTGATCATGAGTTGGTTCAAGTCCAACGTATTCATCCATATTAAAAGTAATAACATTTTCAAATGAAACTATACCTTTTTTATTGAGTTCTATTAAATTTCTATAAGTTTCTAAAGGTGTAGAACCTGTAGGTAGGCCTAAAACAAAAGGTCTATCTTTTGTAGGTTTAAACTTTAATATTTCACGTGCAACATGAAACGCAGTCCATTTACCAACTTCTTTTGAATTTTTAACAATAAGTAATCTCATCAAAATCTCTCCTATTCTATTAAATTATTACATATATTTAATATAATTATAACTAGTTTAAAGGTGAGTGTCAAGAAAATAATATAACAAAAAAGTATAAAAAAAATTTTTTCTATGTTATACTATAAATATATAACATAAGGAAGGTAAATACTATGATTAAATTAAAAGATATAGAATTAGCTTATGACAATATTAAAGATTCAATAAAAAGAACACCACTTATAGAATGTCCTTTATTAAATAATATTACAGGGGGTAATGTAAGGCTTAAACTTGAAAATTTACAAAAAACAGGATCATTTAAAGTTAGAGGTGCATTAAATAAAATAAAAAACTTAACAGATGAAGAAAAAGCTCGTGGAGTTATAGCATCTTCTGCTGGAAATCATGCTCAAGGAGTAGCTTTGGGTGCTCGTGAATCTGGAATTAAAGCGACTATTGTTATGCCAAAATTTGCTCCTATTTCTAAAATTGAAGCAACTAAAAGCTATGGTGCTGAAGTAGTTCTTCATGGAGATACTTTTAATGACGCTTATTTAAAAGCACGTGAGATACAAAAAGAAAATGATTATGTATTCCTACATGCTTTTGATGATGATGTTATTATTGCTGGACAAGGTACATTAGGACTTGAGATTTATGAAGATTTCAAAGATGTTGATATAGTTCTTTGTGCTGTAGGTGGCGGAGGTATAATGGCTGGAGTAGCTGTTGCTCTTAAAGAACAAAACCCAAATATTAAATTAATAGGAGTAGAAGCTGAAAATATGGCCTCTATGAAAAAAGCTTTAGAAAAAGGTAAACCTTATCTTGTAACTGGACCTACAACTATAGCTGATGGTATAGCCGTTGGTCAAGTAGGACAAATTCCTTTTGAAATATTTAAAAAATACGTAGATGATATAATCACCGTAAATGAAGATGAAATAGCTCAAGCTATACTATTTCTACTTGAAAAATCAAAAGTTGTTGCAGAAGGAGCAGGAGCTAGTGCACTTGCGCCATTGCTATTTAACAAAATAGATGTAAAAGGTAAAAATGTAGCAGTTATAATTTCTGGTGGAAATATAGATATAACTAATATAGAAAAAATAGTTAATAGAGCTCAAATAGTACAAAAAAGAAGAACAAAATTAAATATACGTGTTAAAGATATTATAGGAGAATTGAGTAAAATAACTAAATTACTTTCTGAAAATCATACAAATATACTATATCTTAATCAAACAAGATATTGTGAAAAACTTCAAAGTAATGAACAATTATTAGAAGTTGTTATAGAATGTGTAAGTAAAGATCACTTAGATAGTGTTCTTAATATTTTAAGTGAAAATAAAATTGAATATAGTATCGTATAAAAAATAATTAAAAAAGTGTACTTAGATAGAAAGAACAATGAACATGTTCTTTTAAAGTACACTTTTATCATTTTTAATATGTTGTAATAAAAAGCTGTTCCTTTTCATATTCACATAAAAAAACTTCTCTTAAATTATATCCTTGCTTTTTCAATTCATCAAGTAACCATTCTTCACTTTTATCTATTATTTCCAAAACATTTTTCTGTATAGTTGCATCTGTAATCAAAGGAAATTTAGTATTTTCTTCTCCATATTGAACTACAATAAGTTGTCCATTTTGTTCAAGTATTGCCTGTTTTACTTTATTTACACTATATACGTTTTGATTTCTAAGCTTAAATGAAATCTCTTGTGCTGTTAATCCTGCTCGTCTACAACCCTCAACATCAATAATCCCTTTTTTTATAAGTATAACAGGTTCACCATCTATCATTTTTTTCAAAAAATGATTATTAGTTTTAATCCATTTTAAAGCTAAAACTAAAAAAGACCATAATAATAGTATTATAAAATACTGTAATAATGTAATACCAGGATTATATATAACTCCACCTATTATACCCCCTAAAACATAATTTTGTATCTGATCGCTTGCACTTGATGGAGCAAGATTACCCTTACCTGATATATTAATAACAAAAGTTATAGATAAAAGTCCTAATGCAAGTTTTAATCCTATTATTAAATATGCAATCATTATTTTTTTACCTCCACCAACTCTATATCTGGATTTAATATATTCAATCTTTCAAACATATATGTATTATCACTTTTTATAACTCTATAATACCAATCTTTAGTTTTAATAACTATACCTATATTATTATCATTTGAACGTGTTATATATATTTCATCTTTAGGTACTCCTAATTTATTAGAAGCTTTTTCAACAATATTTATCGAATCATAATAACTGCTATTTATAGCATTAAAATTTCTATAATCATTAATTTTAAGACAAGAAAACAAAACTATAGCTATCATAAATAATATTATTAATTCTCTATATTTACTATCTCCATTAGATTTAAAATACATAAATACCGAAAATATTATTATACCTAAAAATATTATTAATATTATCATTTGAAAAATATTTGCTGATAATATATGTTCTTTTAAATATTCATAAGAATAAAATTTCATGATTAATCCTCTTTACTAATAAATTTTCTTATAAATCTTTAAGAAAATAAATCCTTTAATTTGTCAAAAAATGTTTTACTTTGTTTTTGATTTTTTTCAGTCAAACTATCATCAAAATTAATTAATTTTTCTTTTTGTTCACTGTTTAATTTAGTAGGAACTTCAACAAAAATTTCAACTATTTGAGATCCTATGCCATAACTATGTTTAATTCCAGCATCTCTTATTCTCATTTTAGTTCCATTTTGTGTTCCTTCTGATATTTTTATTTTAGTTTTACCTCTTAAAGTTGGAACCTCTATTTCCCCTCCTAAAGTTGCTAATTTAAAGCTTATAGGCACTTTACAATAAACATCTATACCATTTCTTGTAAATATTGAATGACGTTTCTCTCTAATTTGTATATATAAGTCACCATATTCACTTCCGTGACCTTCATAATTTCCACCAGATCTAATAACTAATCTTGAACCATCTTCTACACCTGCTGGTATTTTAACAGTTTTCTTTACATTTTCTCTCTTTGTTGCTTTACCATTACATTTATCACACTTAGACTCAGGTATACTTCCTGTTCCATGACAATTACCGCATTCTACATGAACTCTACTCATTCCAAATATACTTTTCTGAACTTCTTCTGTATATCCTTTACCATTACATTTAGAACATGTTTTAGTTTTACCGTTTTTAGCTCCTGTTCCATGACAACTATCACATTCTCCGGTTCTCGTATACTCTAAATCCTTTTGTACTCCATCAGCTATTTCTTCTAATGTTAATTCTACAGTATAAAGAAGATCATCACCTTTTTTTCTAGATTGTTGTTGTTGTCCAAAACCACCGAATCCACTAAAGCCTCCAAATCCACCTCCGAAAACATTGTTTATAATATCTTCAAAGTCAAATCCTGCTCCTCCAAATCCAGAACCATTACCAAAACCACCATTTTCAAAAGCAGCATGACCATATTGATCATACATTTGTCTTTTTTCTGAATCTGAAAGTACTTGATAAGCTTCATTTAATTCTTTAAATTTTTCTTCAGCAACTTTTTTTTCTTCTTCACTTGCATTAACCATTCTATCCGGATGATATTTTAGAGCTGCTTTTCTAAAAGCTTTTTTTATTTCATCATCACTTGCATTTTTACTTATACCAAGTAATTCATAATAATCTTTTTTCATTAATTACCTTTCTTAAATTCAAATTTTAATATAGCATTAAATTCTGAATTAGATTCTAGTTTTTGTATTCCTTCTTTTTCTTTTATATCTCTTCCTTGATTAATGTTATCATTTATACCAAACCATGGTTCTATACATACAAATGGAGCTTTCAATGATTTCCAAAAAGCTACATACGGAAATCCTGTAAAATCAACCATTACTTCTTTATCGTTATTTCTTGATTTAATAAATACTTTATTAGAATTTAAACCTTTAAAAGATATTGCATCTTCTTCAAAATTATTATCTAATATTTCTATAACTTTTTTATTTTCTTGCTTTGAGAAAAATTCTTTTAATCCATCATAAAATCCACTTTCATGCAATCTATATTTACTTGCACTTTCTTCTTTTTCAAATTCTATATAGTTTACATTTTCATAATTTTCTTCTAATAAAAATGCAGGATGCGCTCCTATAGAAAAATACATATCTTTCTCATCTATATTTTTAACTAAATATGATAAATTAAATCCCTTACCTGTAAGTGTGTATTTCATATAAAGTTCAAATTTAAATGGATATTTTTTTAATGTTTCTTCTGTTGAACTAAATTTAAACGTAACTTCATCATCAGTTAAATATACTACTTCAAATTTATTATCTCTTGCAAATCCATGTCTTGTAGGCATAGAATATTCAACACCTTCATATATATATTTACCTTCTCTTAGACCTCCAACAAACGGAAATAACACTGGAGAAGTCTTAGGCCAAAAGTCTTTTTTGTTCCACATAAACTCTTCAGCATCTAATTTTAAAGATTTAATCTCTGCTCCCATTTCTTCAATTTCTGCAGTAACACAACCACTTCTTAGTACTATCATAACATTTCTCCTTTTTACAGAAGAAATAGGTCAAATGACCTATTTAACTTCTTCTGCTTCTACTATATTATCATCGCTATCATTTTTATTTTCTGAATTATCTGCATTTGCTTGTTGTGATGCTGCTTGATAAATTCTTGTTGCAAAACCTTCGCTTGCTTTAGATAATTTATCTATAGCACTTCTAATATCTTCTATGCTATCTCCATCTTTAACTTTCTTAACTTCTTCAATTGCAGCTTCTATATCAGCTTTTTCATTTCCTTGTAATTTATCTTCATTTTCTTTAATAGTTTTTTCAGTAGCCATTACTAATTGATCTGCCATATTTCTAGCTTCTATTAATTCTCTAAATTTATTATCAGCTTCTTCATTAGCTTCTGCTTCTTTCTTCATTCTTTCTACATCATCTTTACTTAAGTTTGATGAACCAGAAATTGTAATTTGATTTTCTTTACCTGTTCCTAAATCTTTCGCAGAAACATGTACTATACCATTTGAATCTATATCAAAAGTAACTTCTATTTGAGGTATTCCTCTTGGAGCTGCAGGTATTCCTTCTAAATTAAATTGTCCAAGAGAATGGTTTTGTGAAGCTTGTGCTCTTTCACCTTGTAATACATGTATTGTAACTGCTGTTTGATTATCTGTCGCAGTTGAATAAGTTTGTGATTTTTTAGTTGGTATAGTTGTATTTCTTTCTATCATTTTAGTAAATACTCCACCCATTGTTTCTATTCCTAATGAAAGTGGTGTTACATCAAGTAATAATACATCTTTAACATCTCCAGCTAATACTCCACCTTGAATAGCAGCTCCCATAGCAACTACTTCATCAGGATTTATAGATTTATTAGGTTCTTTTCCAAAATATTCTTTAACCCATTCTTGAACTGCTGGTATTCTTGTTGATCCTCCAACTAATAATACTTGTTCTATATCTCTTACTGATAATCCTGCATCATCTAATGCTTGTTTTACTGGACCTTTAGTTTTTTCTACTAAATGTTTAGTTAATTCATTAAATGCTGCTCTAGTTAATTTCTTTTCTAAATTCTTAGGCCCTGTCGCATCCATTGCTATGAAAGGTAAAGAAATTGTTGTTTCAAGTGTTGAAGATAATTTTTTCTTAGCATCTTCAGCAGCATCTTTTAATCTTTGATATGCTTGAGGTTCTTTTCTTAAATCTATTCCGTGTTCTTTTTGGAATTCATCTGCAAGCCAGTTTATTACTTCTTCATCAAAATTATCTCCACCTAAATGATTATTACCTGCTGTAGCTTTAACTTCTACAAGACCTGATCCAACTTCAAGAACTGATACGTCAAATGTACCTCCTCCTAAGTCAAATACTAATATTTTTTCTTCTTTTTCCTTATCTAATCCATAAGCTAAAGCTGCTGCTGTTGGTTCATTTATTATTCTCTTAACTGTTAACCCTGCTATTTCCCCAGCATCTTTAGTTGCTTGTCTTTGTGCATCTGTAAAGTATGCAGGAACTGTAATTACTGCTTCTTTAACTTCTTCTCCTAAATAACTTTCAGCATCTTTTTTAAGTTTCTTTAAAGTCATTGCTGATATTTCTTGTGGTGTATATTTCTTAGAATGTATATCTACTTTATAGTCACTACCCATATGTGTTTTGATTGAAATTACAGTTTGTTTAGGTTCTGTTATTGCCTTTCTTTTAGCTGTAGAACCTACTATTATTTCTCCATTTGATTCTATTGATACTACTGATGGTGTAGTTCTTTCTCCTTCTGCATTTGGTATTACAGTAAATGCACTTCCTTCCATAACTGCTACACATGAATTTGTTGTTCCTAAATCTATTCCTATTATTTTACTCATTTCTATTCCTCCTATTTATTTTCTTCTTCTATTTTATTTATTACAACCATTGATGGTCTTATTACTCTACCTTTTAATTTATATCCTTTTTGAGATACAAAAACTACTGTATTATTTGCTTTTTCTTTGTCTGATATAGTAGTTATAGCATGATGTTCAGTTGCATCATATATTTTATCTTGTGCTTCTATTTCTTCTACTCCTTCATGCTTTAACATTTCTTTAAAATTATTAACACTCATATTCAAACCTTCAATTAAAGCTTCCATATTATTTGTGTCATTCGTTGCAAGTTGAGCTCTTTCTAAATTATCTAAATTTTCTAAAACTTTAAGTATTATATCTTTAGCTGCATATTCTTTAAAATCTTGAAGCTCTTTTTCTTTTCTTTTAGAAAAATTTTGAAAATCTGCCATTTTAATCGCATACGCTTTTTTATATTCTTCAAGCTCTGCTTTAATTTTTTCTAGTTCATTTCCTTCTTTTTCTACATTTTCAACTTCTTCTTTTATCTCTTCTTGTTCTTGAATTTCTTCCTCTAATTTATCTTTTACTTCTTCTGACATTTCGCCTCCTAATCTATTTAAACTCTAAAAATTTATTATTCATATTTTGATTTAAAACTTTTTTTAACATAACTACAACATAATCTATTATACCTATAAGTTTTGCATAATCTACACGTGTTGGGGTTATAAGTCCTAATATTCCTTTATCATCTCCAAATTCATAACACCTAAATATGAAAGAATAACCTTCAAACTTACTTAATCCAATATCTTCACCAAATACTACATTTGTCTCATTAACATCATATTCAACACTTTTAGCTAATTTTTTAAATATATCTTTAACTTCATTTTTATTATTTATCGTCTTCATTACTTCTAATAATTTATCAAATTCTATATCATCTTTTAATAAATAATCCATTCCATCTACAAATACCTTATTATCTCCAAAAGTATATCTTTTATCTATTTCAAGATCACTATTCCCTATATTATTTAAGAATATTTCAAGTTCTCTTAATGTAAATGTTTTATGAGTAGTTTCTAGTAAATTTTTCATATATTGATTAAGATTTTCTATATTATCTTCACTCATATAAGTATTTACTGTTAATACTGATGTTTTTATTATATTATTTTTCAAAACAACTACTACATATATATTAGTATCAGTTATTTTAATAAATTGTACTTTTTTTACAATTTCTAAATCAGAAGATGGTTCTATAGCAATAGCCATAGTTTCTGAAATATTTGACAACATTTCAACTGTTTCTTTAAAGATTTGATCTGTTTCATTTATTCTTTTTTGATAAGACATAAAAATTTTATCTTTAATCGTATCTTCTAAATCAGAATTAGGAACAACATCCTCTATATATCTTCTATATCCTTCTATAGTAGGTATTCTTCCTGAAGATGTATGAGTCTTTGTTATTAAACCCATCGTTTCAAGATCTGACATCACATTTCTTATAGTCGCAGATGAAACTCCTATATTATATTTCTTTTCTAAAGTTCTTGATCCAACCGATTCACCATTATTTAAATAATGGGTAACTATTATTCTAAAAACCTCTTTTTCTCTATCGTTCAAGTATTTCACCTCCCATTAGCACTCATACTCTTATAGTGCTAGTATATATCATTTTGGAAAATATGTCAATAATTTTTTTAAATTTTATTTACTTTTTTTACTTTTATTGTTAATATATCCTTAAAGTAATATTTTAGGGAGTTTTTATGAATAGAAAAGATCAACATTTAGAACTAGCATTAAAGCAAATTGAAAAATTTAACTCTTTCGATAAATATAGATTAAAGTATTTTTCATTACCTAAATTTTCATTAGAAGATATAGATCTACAAACAAGTATTTGTGGCATAAAAATAGATTTCCCATTCTATATTAATGCTATTACTGGAGGTAGCTCTTTAGGGGATAAAATAAATAAAGATTTAGAATATGTTGCTAAAAAAACTAATATACTATTTTTCCCAGGATCATATAGTCCTATACTAAAAGGAAAAAGCACCTACTATCCTAAAGGATTTGGTTTCAATTTAGGTATAGATAAAAATGTAGATGAATTTATAACCGGAATAAAGGCAACAAATCCAAAATTTATTCAAATACACCTAAATTTAATACAAGAATTATTAATGCCTGAAGGAGATCACAACTTTTCAGATTGGAAAATAAACTTAGAACATATATTAAAGAAAATTGAAATTCCAATAATTTTAAAAGAAACAGGATTTGGTATGAATAGTGAAACAATGGAAGAACTTATTTCTATGGGAGTTAAATGTATAGATATAAGCGGTACAGGAGGAACAAACTTTGCAAATATAGAAAATATAAGAGCAAATAAAAATAGAAAATACTTTGAAGAAATAGGATATGATACCTGTAGTTCACTTGAATATTCTAAAAAATTTCAAAAAGATATAGATATACTTGCAAGCGGAGGAATCAGAAATCCTTTAGATGTCGTAAAAGCTTTATCTTTAGGGGCAAAAGCTGTAGGAATTTCTAAACAATTTCTTAAAATTTTAATAAAACAAGGTAGAGATGAACTTATAACCACAATAGAAGATTGGAAAATGGAAATTAAATATTTAATGTTAATTTCAAATTCAAAAAATATAGAAGAATTAAAAGGTAAGATATATTAAGGAGGAAACATGGAAAGAAAACCAATAATAGGAATATCAGCAAGTCTAACTTACGAAAGAGAAGATTCATCATTAGGTTATGAAACAGCATTTGTAAGTCAATATTACATAAAAAATATAATAGATGCAGGAGGTATACCTTTAGTATTACCTATAACAGATAATTTAGATGTTATACATTCATATATCCAAAACATAGATGGATTACTTTTAACTGGAGGATATGATGTAAATCCTGAATTATATAATCAAGAACCTCATAAATTATTAAAGGAAATATTGCCTGAAAGAGATCATTTTGAGCTACATTTATTATCTGAAGCTTGTTCTAATTCTAAGCCAGTTTTCGGTATATGTAGAGGATTACAACTAATAAATTCTGGATTCGGAGGAACCTTATTCCAAGATTTATCTCTTGCACCATTTGAAACCATCAAACATACACAAGAGGCAAAATTAAGTACAGAAACCCATTCTATAAACCTTTATGGTATTCTTAAAGAAATTATAGGGAGTGATAAATGCTTAGTCAATTCATATCATCATCAAGCAATAGATAAACTTGCTAACGGATTTGAAGTTGTAGCTTGTGCAAACGATGGAATAATAGAGGCTATATTTACTCAAAACTCTAATCTTTGGATATTAGGTGTACAATGGCACCCAGAATTAATAGTTAAGAATAATAATAATTCAAAAAAAATATTTGAATTATTTATACAAAAATCAATTGAGAAAAATAAAGAACAAAAAGAAAGGATCAATAATTTATGATTGAAAAAATAAAAAATTTAAGTTTAATAAATAAAATACTTATAGGAATGATATTAGGAGGAATATTGGGTATATTATTTCCAAAATTTACTTTAATATCAATTATGGGTAATCTTTTTGTAGGGGCATTAAAAGCAATAGCTCCTCTACTAGTTTTCTTTCTTGTAATTAGTGCAATAGCTAATAGAAAAGAAAGTGGAAATACAAATATGAGAAATATTATATTACTATATCTATTAGCTACATTTGCTGCTTCTGCTACAGGGGTTATTGCAAGTTTCATATTTCCAGTACATATAGAGCAATTGAATAATATAGACACTAGTTCTATAACACCTCCAGGTAATATATACGAAGTAATACAACAATTACTTTTAAAAATTGTAGATAATCCAATAGCTGCGCTTGCATCAGCAAATTATATAGGTATTTTATCTTGGGCAGTTATATTTGGAATAGCTTTAAAAGGAGCAAATTCTCATATTAAAGATTTACTTGAAACATTAGCTGAAGCTACTTCACTTGCACTAAAATGGATAATACATCTTGCACCCTTAGGTATAATGGGACTTGTTTTTAAATCAGTTTCAGAAAGTGGATTAAACATATTTACAGACTATTTACAATTACTTGCCGTTCTTATCGGTAGTATGGCTTTTGTAGCATTAATTCTTAATCCCATAATAGTATTTTTAATGATAAAAGAAAATCCATATCCATTAGTATTTAAATGTTTAAAAGAAAGTGGACTAACTGCATTTTTTGCTAGAAGTTCAGCTGCTAATATACCTATAAATATGAAAATTTGTGAAGACTTAGGTTTAGATAGAAGCGTTTATGCAGTATCTATCCCACTAGGAGCAACTATAAATATGGCAGGTGCCGCAATTACTATATCAGTTCTTACTTTAGCTGCTGTAAATACTTTAGGAATACAAATAGATTTATTAACTGCTTTAATACTTAGTATATTATCAGCACTATCTGCTTGTGGTGCTTCAGGAGTTACTGGTGGTTCACTATTACTAATACCTGTTGCTGCAAGTTTATTTGGTATATCAAATGATATAGCTATGCAAATTGTATCAATAGGATTTATTATAGGAATAATACAAGATTCTTGTGAAACAGCATTAAATTCATCATCTGACGTATTATTTACAATAGCTGCTGAATATCATAATAAAAAATAATAAAATAAAAATTAGGCATGAATATTAAAATTCAAGCCTAATTTTATTTACATATATTTTCAAAATTTAATTTTCTTTTCTTAAAAATAGAAGTATTTTACCTTCAATACATTCTATAGTTGCCAAATCATCTGCAACTATATTACTAACTAATCCCATAGTTGAGGGTATATCTTTACCATCTAAATTATACACAAAACCTTTAAGTATTAAATTTTTAATATTAGTAAGAGGTACAGTAGATGCAATATATCCTTTTTTATCTTTTATTTCATATTTTTTATCAATATACACTACATATTCATTAGAAGATGTAATAAAAACCATATTAGGATTATTTTCCAATAATTTCAAATTAGATAAAGTCATATCAACTCTATAACCTGTAGCTCCAAAAACAACAGCATCTATATCCGTTTTTATTTGTATTATTTCATCATTAAATCTCGTATTCATATCATAACTGAGATTTAATATATCCATCAAAACTAATTCAAAATCAGTATAATCCTTATCTCCAGAAAATTTAACTATCCTTACATTATTTGATCTAAAATATTCTAAAGCTTCAGAAGTTATAGAATCAAGATCCCCTAATATTACATTAGGTAATATTCTTTCTTTATACGCAAAATTTGCTCCTCCATCTGCACAATATATTACTCTATCTTTTAATAATTCTTTATATTCTTCTATAAATTCAGGATATTCACCATTTAAAAATATAGCATATTTCATAATTATCTTAATTCCGCATCAAATTCTTTTTTAAGTTTTCCTACTATTTTATCCATAACACTATTAATATCTTTTTCTTCAAGAGTCTTATTATCATCTCTCATAACTATACTTATAGCAACTGATTTAAACCCAGGTTTAACTCCTATACCTCTATAAATATCAAATAATTCAACTTTTTCTATTAATTTATCTACTTTTTGTATAGATTTAATCATATCACCTACTAAAACTTCTTCTTTTACAACAACAGCAATATCTCTAGGAACAGATTGATATTTACTTAACCCCTTATATTTTACACCTTTATTAATATATTTTAATAATAAATCTAAATAAATTTCAGCATATATAACACGATTTCTATCAATTTCCATATTTTCTAAAACATCAGGATGTATTTCACCAAACGTTCCAATTAACTCTTTACCTACAAATAAATCAACACTTCTTCCAGGATGGTATGAAGAATTTATACTTCTTTTAATTTGATAAGATTTAAAGTTTAGTTTTTCAAACATAGCTTCAACTATACCCTTCATATCAAAGAAATCATAACTTTCAGGTTTAGGTGCCCATAAATTTTTAGTAAATGAGCCACTAAGAACTATTCCTAAAGTTTCTCTTTCACTCACTCTTTTTTCATTAATATATACAGATTTTTCTATTTTATCATCAGATAAAACAAATCTCTTAGAAACCTCAAAAAATCTAATATCTTCTTGACCTCTATTTAAATTATCCTTAACATTTTTTAATAAACTATACATTAAAGTAGGTCTTAAAACCGAAAATTCTTCAACTATAGGATTTTTTAAAGTTATTATATTTTCAGAATCTATATTCATATTAAGTTTTTCAAATGAATTCGCCGGTATAAATGAGTAATTTATAACCTCTCTTAACCCTAAATTAGAAACAAGCACTTTAATATCTGTTGTATATTTAGTTGTATCGTTTAATCTATTTTCTGAAAGAGTAATTTTAGGCATTTTATTTTCTATATTATCAAAACCATACATACGTATTACTTCTTCAAAATAATCAAACTGATTAATTAAATCTCCTCTAAAACTTGGAGCTGTTAATTCTAAAGTATCTCCTTTATCAACAACTTTTATTTCTAATTTATTAAATATTTCTATAACTTTTTCTTTTGGAATAACCTTACCTATAAATCTATTCATTCTATCTAAAGATAATTGACATATATTTTTCTCTTTTTTAACAGGATAGACATCATTTATATCACAAACTTCTCCACCTGCTATTTCAACGATTAAATCAGTTAATCTATTCATAACATAATCAAAGTTTTCAGTATCCACAGCTCTTTCAAATCTATATGAAGATTCACTAATTAAAGAATGTCTTCTACTTGTTCTTCTAACTGAGATATTATCAAAATGAGCTAATTCTATTAATATATTATTAGTATTTTCACTTACTTCTGTATTTTCTCCACCCATAACGCCTGCAAGTGCTATTACTTCTTCCCCATTTCTAATTACTATATCATCATTTGATAAAATTCTTTCTTTAGAATCTAAAGTAGTAAATTTTTCATCATTTCTAGCTTTATCTACTATAATTTTATTAGACTTCAATTTATCAAAATCAAATATATGATTAGGTTGATTTGTTTCTATCATAATAAAATTAGAAATATCTACTAAATTATTTATACTTCTTATACCCATAGATGCTAGCCTAGTAACAAGCCATTTTGGTGATGGTCCAACTTTTACATTTTTAATAACACGAGCCATATATCTCTTTGATAAATTATCTTTTATATTAATATCAATAAGTTCTTCAGAAACTTTATGATTATTAATTTTAGGCATTTTTAATTCAGTATTATAGTAAGCTGAAAGTTCTCTAGCTATACCAATATGAGATAAACAATCAGGTCTATTAGGTGTTATCTCTAACTCAAATACAGTATCATTTAAATTATAGTATTCATTTAAAGGAATACCTAACTTTGTATCTTTAGGGAATATTATTATACCTGAATTATCATTGCCCACTCCAAGTTCTGTTTCAGAGCATAACATACCGTTAGACTCTATTCCTCTTATCTTACCTTTTTTTATAACAAAATCTTCACTAAGCTTAGCACCAACTTGTGCCATAGCAACTATATCACCTTCTTTATGATTACTAGCTCCACATACAACTTGTGAAACAAAAGAACCATTATCTACCTGGCATACAGTTAAGTGATCTGAATCTGGGTGCATTTTCAACTCTAAAATTTTAGAAGTTAAAATATTTTTTAAATTTTCTCCTTGTAATTCAATATTTTCAACCTCTTGACCTATCATAGTTAAAGCATTTTCCAATTCTTTTATATCTATATTTTCATCAAGATTAATATAATCTTTTAACCAATTAAGTGAAATTAACATATTTCCTCCATTAAAACTGTTCTAAAAATCTAATATCATTTTCAAAGAATGCTCTTAAGTCATTTATTCCATATTTCAACATAGTAATTCTTTCAACTCCTATACCAAAAGCAAATCCTTGATATTTTTCTCCATCTATTCCGGCATATTCAAGAACCTTAACATTAACCATACCTGAACCTAATATTTCAAGCCATCCAGTTCCCTTACATGTTCTACAACCTTCACCTCTACATACTCCACATTCTACATCCATTTCTGCACTAGGTTCAGTAAAAGGGAAAAAGTGAGGTCTAAACCTTACGTTTCTATCACTACCAAATATTCTTCTTACAACACTTTCAAGTATTGCCTTAAAGTTAGAGAAAGATACATCTTCTCCAACCATTAAACCTTCTATTTGATGGAACATAGGTGTATGTGAAACATCATAATCAGGTCTATAAACCTTACCTATAGATATCATTTTAAATGGTGGTTTATGCTCTTTCATATATCTAATTTGAACTGGTGATGTTTGAGTTCTTAATATTACATCATCATTTATATAGAACGTATCTGTCAATTCTCTTGAAGGATGAGTTTTAGGTATATTTAATGCATCAAAATTTAATTTTACCTCTTCAACTTCAGGCCCATCAACTATATCAAATCCCATTTCACTCATAATTTCTTTAACTTCTATTAAAGTTTTAGTAATTGGGTGTAAACTAGATTTTTCTAAACTTCTTCCTGGTAAAGATATATCTATAATCTCAGATTCTAATCTTGCTTTTTTTACTTCTTTTTTTAACACTTCAAGTTTAGCATCTATATCGTTTTGTATTTCATTTCTAAACTCATTTGCAACAGCTCCATATTCTTTTCTTTTTTCAGCTACAATATTTCCTATTTCTTTCATAGCAGAAGTGAATAGACCTTTTTTACCAAAGTATTTAATTCTTAATTCATTAAATCCTTCAATAGAAGATATATCTTGTATCTCTTTAAGAGCTTCTTCTCTTATTTTTTTTAAATCATCAAACATTTTTCCTCCACTTCATCATTTAACTTTTACTATATTATTTGATTTAAGTACATTAATTAACTCTTCTTTATCTATATATATTTTTTGTGCTTCAAAGTTATTTAATGCTTCAAATCCTACAATATTAGAATTTTGTTCATACATAACACCTATATATATTAATTTATAGACAATATTAATATTATTTAAACCTACTATTTCTGTAATACTTAATTGATCTTTATTAACTTTTTCTAAAATATAGTATTCTTTTTTCCCATCTTTTGCATTACCTTCATATATACCTGTAATATCATCATGTATACTTTTAGATATATATCTTCCATCATATTCATTTAAAAAATTAAATAAACTATTAACATTTATATTTTCTATATTATTTACTATTTTAGGAACTTTATCTATGTATACTTTTGTTTTAAGATTACCTGTTTTTAAACCTAAAAATTCCTTATTCTCTATATCATAACTAACATTAATTGATTTTTCTTCATTTCCAACTAAAGCTTGTTCTGGATTTTCAACTTCATAATTAACTCCTTTTAGATATAGCATTCTAAAAGCTGGATCAATATTATTTGCATTAACTTTCTTCATATTTATACTACCAACTAAATATACATCATCATTATTATGAATATAGTTTTTAACCATATATTCTAAAGGATTAAATTGTTTAACAGAATAATTAATATATAAATTCCATGATACTAAAGAAAATAAAAGAATAATTGATGATAAAAATATACCTAAATTTAATTTAGCAAATTTAATATCATCTGATTTATCTAATATCTCTCTAATATTTAGAATTATTGCACCCAATGTTGAAAATAGAATTATAAATAACAATATTATTATTATATCTCTAAAATCAATTATTTTTTGAACTCTTCCTAATAAATACATTGCATTTTCAAAACTTAAACCATATTCTCCTGTTGTTATACTATTTAAAGCATAAAATACATCTCTTGTAATATATACATAAAAAACAGTACTCATAGATGATACCCATATCATAACAGTGCTAGCTTGTAATAATCTATTATTTTCTTTTTTTATCACTCTATAAACTATGAAGGCAGCAAATACAAATAACAAAATCAATAAAAATAAACGATTTGTAGCTCCCAAAAATTGTATAGCTTTTAAATCTACACTTTTTGTTGAAAGTTTAGTCACTAATGTTATAAAATCTGTTTGATTCGTTATACTTCCTTTTAAATTATATGCTAAATCCATAATCTTAAATACTAAAAGAAGTTGAGTTATTAAACAAAGAGATAAAAGCCATACCATTACCGTCTCAAACATTTTAACACTTTTTTTAAACATTTCGTCCTCCTTTAAATTCTATATTGCCATCTTGATATATTGCATATTCATGATTTACTATTGCACCAGGATTAACAAATAAAATATTATTAAACTTACTTAAATGCTGTATATGTGTATGACCAAAAATCACCATATTAGCATTTTTTTCAACGCCCATAGTATATATACTATTCATATTTCTTTTAACATCAAATAAATGACCATGGGTAAGTATAACCTTACCTAAGCCATCTATTTTTATTTCTTCTATATCTATACCCGTATAATCATCATAATCACAATTTCCTCTAACTATATATACTGGAATATCAAAAGCTAAATTTAAATCATATGCATCACTACTATGATCACCTGCATACATAATTATATTTGGATTTTCTTTTTCTACTACTTCATAAAGATATTTTACATCTCTATGAGAGTCTGAAACCAATAATATTTTCATAACATCACCCTATAAATATTGGAGTTTTAGTATTTTCTAAAACTTTAACTCCAACTTGTCCTGTTAATTTTCCAATTAAAAGAGAATATCTCAAATTACCCATAAGTAACATATCATATTTAGAAGAATACTCTAATATTATTTTAGATGGATCCCCATTTTTATCAATAATATTACATTGTGACCCAAATCTTTCAATAAGTCTATTTTCATCTTCTACATTTACTCTTAATACATCTATATCCTTAACACCAAATATATTAAAATATTGATATACAGTAGTATTTACCCTATATCCTCCATCATTAAGCATAAGTATATTATCAAAATTATAATCAGTATCAGTATTTGATAATATTATCATTGGCTTATAATGATACTTTAACAATCCATTAAGATTATCACTCAATCTATTACCATCATTTTTACAAACAACAAGTAAATCATAAGCTTTTAATTCTTCTAAAACTACATCTAATATTGTTCCTTCTAACGTATAAACTTTTCTAAAATATGGTTCAAGTTGAATATAATAATCATTATACTTATCATTTTCAATAGTTCTATATTCTTTCGCCAAATCTACTGTATTATTAACAACACCTAGACCTTGTATTGTCAAAGGTAATTTTTCATAAATTTCTAAATTTTTAACATATACAAGGTCATTTTCAATATTATCTCCAAATTTTTCTTTAAGGCTTTTTGAAAATTTAATTATTTCTTTTATTTCAGTATCATTAGTTAGTAAAAATAGAAATCTTTTAAATCTTTCCATAACTTATAACCTCTAATCTTCTACATCTTCCTCTTTGCTTTCAGAAATAACCCTATCAGCTGAAACTAAATACTCATCTTTATGTTTTAGTTTTTGTATTCTAACACCTTGAGTACTTCTTCCTATTACAGATAAATCTTTAATAATTGTTCTAATAACTGTTCCACTAGAAGATATAGCTATAAGGTTAATTTCTCCATTTTCTACTTCATTTTCTTTAATTATCGCAGAATAAACTACAAAATTATTTTCTCCTACTAACTTATAATTCTTAAGACCTTTTCCACCTCTCGATTGAGTCTTATAATCTTCTAATGGTGTTCTCTTACCATACCCTTTAGAACTTATAGTAAGTACAGTTAATTTTTCAATATCATCATTACTATTAATGATATCAGCTGAAACTACAGCATCACCTTCATTTAATTTAATTGCTCTAACTCCTGCTGCACTTCTTCCCATAGAACGTATATCTTTTTCACTAAATCTAATAGCTATTCCATCTTTAGTTGCTATGAATATTTCATCATTTCCACTTCCTGATGTTACACCAACAAATTTAACTTCATCACTATCATCTTTAAATGTCAATGCTTTTTTACCATTTTTATTTATACTTCTAAATTCTTCAAGCTTAGTTTTCTTAATTATTCCACTCTTAGTAATAAATACTAAATCTCTTGTGTCATTTTCTTTTTCATCAACTCTAATAATTACACTTACCTTTTCATTTTCTTCAAGATCTATAATATTTTGAATCAATTTACCACGTGCTTGTTTAGAACTTTCAGCAATTTCATAAACCTTAGTAGAATATACTTTACCTTTATCACTAAATATCATAAGCTTATCTAAAGTTTTAGCAGTGTATATATCCTTAAGAACATCATCTTCAACTGTAGTTGTACTTGATACTCCTTGTCCACCTCTTTTTTGTGCTTTATATGCATCTAGTGACATACGTTTAATATATCCTTTTTTAGTTATAGTAACTATAACATCTTCATTTTTAATTAAATCTTCTATTCCTATTTCTAATCTATCATTCTCAATATCAGTACGTCTATCATCACCGTATTTTTCTTTAAGCTCTAAAACTTCATTTCTAATTATTTCATATACTCTTGAATCATTAGCTAATATATCTTCTAAATCTTTAATTAAAATTAATAATTCTTTATATTCATTTTCAATTTTTTCTCTTTCAAGACCTGTTAATCTTTGTAATCTCATATCAAGTATAGCTCTTGCTTGTATATCTGTAAAATCAAATTTTTCCATCAATGCTATACGAGCAGTATTACCATCACTTGAACCTCTTATTATTCTAATAATTTCATCTATATGATCTAGTGCTTTTCTAAACCCTTCTAATATATGAGCTCTTTTCTTAGCTTTATTTAATTCATATCTAGTTTTTCTTACTATTACATCATATCTATGTTCTAAGTATTTAACTAATATTTGCTTTAAATTTAATACACGAGGCACATCATTAACTAATGCAAGCATTATTATACCAAAAGTTGTTTGAAGATCTGTAAATTTATATAAACTATTTAAGATCAATTCACTTTCTTCACCTTTTTTTAATTCTATAACAATTCTTGTATCTGTTTTACTTTCATCCCTCAAATCAGATATCCCTGTAATCCTTTTATCTTTAACAAGTTCTGCTATTCTTTCTATAAGTTTAGCTCTATTTACTTGATAAGGGATTTCTGTAATTACTATTGATTCTTTTCCTGACTTTTTATCTTTTTCTATATGCGTTTTACCTGAAACTCTTACCTTACCTCTACCTGTTTTATACGCTGAGTATATTCCTGATTTACCGTATATTATACCTCCAGTTGGAAAATCAGGTCCTTTAATATATGTAATTAATTCATCAACACTAATATCTTTATTATCTATTAAAGCAACTATAGCATCTGATACTTCTCTCAAATTATGAGGTGGAATATTCGTAGCCATTCCTACAGCTATTCCAGTAGTTCCATTTAAAAGTAAATTAGGAAGTTTAGCCGGAAGAACTTTAGGCTCATCTAAACTTTCATCAAAATTCTTTCTCCAATCTATAGTATCTTTATCTATATCCACAAGTAATTCTGATGTAATTTTTGCCATACGAGCTTCCGTATATCTCATCGCTGCAGCTGAATCTCCATCAACAGACCCAAAGTTTCCATGTCCATCAACTAACATATATCTAGTATTAAAATCTTGTGCCATTCTTACCATAGAATTATACACTGCACTATCTCCGTGTGGATGATATTTACCTAATACTTCCCCAACTATTCTTGCTGATTTTTTATACGGCTTATCATAACCCATACCCATATCATTCATAGCAAATAAAATTCTTCTATGAACTGGTTTTAATCCATCTCTAACATCTGGTAATGCACGAGAAACTATAACACTCATAGAATAATCTAAATATGAATTTTTAATTTCATCTTCTATGAATATAGGTATTTCATTAGACATTTCTGTTCTACGCATTACCTCTAATACTTCAGCACTATCTTCCGTATTATCTTCTGTTTCTTCAATAATTTCTTTTTCTAAATCATCAAATTCATCATATTTATCCGACATTTTTCACCTCTATCTTAAATTTTATATATCTAAATTTCTAACATAAGTTGCATGCTCTTCAATAAATGCACGTCTTGGTTCAACCTTATCTCCCATTAATATATTAAACATTTGATCTGCATACTGTGCATCTTCTAATGTTACTTTTAAAAGTGTTCTAACCTCTGGGTCCATTGTAGTTTCATAAAGCTGTTCTGGATTCATTTCTCCCAACCCTTTATATCTTTGTATATTATATCTTCTATTTTCTCTTTCTATAACTGAGGTAATTGCTTTAAGTTCAGCATCTGAATAAGCATACTTAATACTTTTACCTACTGTTATTTTATACAATGGTGGTTGAGCTATATATATGTGTCCACGATTAATTAATTCTCTTAAATATCTATAGAAGAATGTAAGCATAAGCGTTCTAATGTGAGCACCATCAACATCGGCATCTGTCATTATTATTATTTTATGATATCTTAATTTTTCAACATCAAATCTATCAAGTATACCTGTACCAAACGCTGTTATCATATTTTTTATTTCTGAATTTTCAAGTATCTTGTGTTCATTAGCTTTTTCAACATTCAATATCTTACCACGTAATGGAAGTATTGCTTGAAATTCTCTCTTTCTTCCTTGTTTTGCAGAACCTCCTGCACTATCTCCTTCGACTATAAAGACCTCTGAAATAGTTGGATCTTTCGATTGACAATCTGCAAGTTTACCAGGAAGTGAACCAAATTCAAAACTATTTTTTTTAGTAACTGCTTCACGTGCTTTTTTTGCTGCCTCACGAGCATCTTTAGATATAGATATTTTGTTTATTATAACCTCAGTTTCTTTAGGATTATCTTCTAAATACATTTTAAGTTTATTAGAAACTACACCAGATACTATTCCTGTTGCTTCTGTTGTCCCAAGTTTTGATTTAGTTTGTGATTCAAATTGAGGTTCTGGATATTTTAAGTTTATTACGCAAACTAACCCCTCTCTAACATCACTACCTTGAAAATTACCTTTTTTACCTAAAGTACGTGCCATATCATTCATTATACGAGTTAAAGCTGTTCTGAATCCTGATACGTGAGTTCCTCCATCATATGTATTAATATTATTAACAAATGAATATTCTCTTGTATCTTGAGCATTTCTATAAGTCATGGCAATTTCAACTTCTGAATATTTATCAGGAAGTGGATTCCCATCATCATCAAATTCATTTTTAGATAAAACAACTTGATCTTTCATGTATATTACATTACCTATAATATTATCTCCATCTGAGATTTCTCTTACAAAATCTTTTATACCACCTTCAAAACAAAAATCAACTTGTTTAATATTTTCCTTATCTCTTTCATCTATTAAAATTATTTTTAACCCACTATTTAAATATGCTAATTCTTTTAATCTTCTTTCTAATACCGAATATTCAAAATTTATATTTTCAAATATTTCTGCATCAGGTTTAAAACTAATAGTTGTACCATGAGCATTTTTAGGAGCTTTTCCTATTTCCAACGCTTCAGTTATAGGTTTACCTTTTGAAAATGTTTGTCTTACAACTTTACCATCTCTTGTAACCGTTGCTATTAATTCTTCTGATAAAGCATTAACTACTGATACTCCAACTCCATGAAGCCCTCCTGAAAATTGATAATTTGAATTATCAAACTTACCTCCTGCATGAAGTACTGTCATTACAACTTCTAAAGTTGATTTCCCTGATTTATGAGTTTCTGTTGGTATCCCTCTACCATTATCTGTTATTTCTATCACAGAATTAGGCAACATTTTAATAGTTATCGTATCACAAAATCCTGCTAAAGCTTCATCTATACTATTATCAACTATCTCCCAAACTAAGTGATGCAATCCACTTGTTCCAGTAGATCCTATATACATTCCTGGTCTTACTCTAACAGCTTCCAATCCTTCTAAGACTGTAATACTATCTCCACCATAATTTTTATCTGACATATTCCCTCCACATTATTTTCTTTTATATATAATTATAGCATAAAATCAAGATTTTTTAAAGGTTTACGATAAAAAAAGAACCTTAATTTAACAGTAATTTTGCCATAAAACAAATACAAAATTTGAGTTTAAAAAATATTTTACACATTTTAAATTTTATATTCTAAGTAGTTTTAAAAAATGTTGACTCGATATAAAAAAATGTTAAAATCAATTCATATTAGAAGAAATATATTAATTAAATAAATTTCATCAAAAACAGTTTATTAATATATAAAATCAAATCAATTTATGGAGGTATTTATTTATGGAAAATCTATCAAAACATTCTGATAAAAATATAGAAACTATTCTTTCACAAGCACTTACAATAACTACACTAATTTATGAATTACATAAATCAAATTTTTTAAAAAGTGATTTTTTTAAAAATAATTGTTTTAAAGAAGACAACGATAATAATTCTAAGTTTAAAGAAATTTTAAATAAATACGGTATTGGAAATACGGCTACATTACAAATGTTTTTATATATATTATTAGTTATGCCTAAAGAAATTTTGAATGACAAACAATTTCAAAATAAACTTAACAAAAAAATGAAAACTCTTAATTTTTCTATAGAGACTTCTTATCCTAATGAGAATAAAGAAAATGTTAATCTTTATAAACGTATAAGAAATGCAGTTGCACATTCTAGATGTTTTTATACTACAGAAAACAATATAAATTATGTAGAATTTAAAGATAAATTAACTGACGAAAATAAAAAAGTATTTAAATGTAAAATTAAAATGGAAATTTCTCAAGTTGGATTAATGTTTTTAGAAGTACAAAAGAGTATGATGAAGTTCCTTAATAACAAAATAAATAAAAGTTTATAACACTTAAATTATAAAATATATATTAGTAAATTACATATTTAAATTTAATATTATCAAAATAAATAATCTAAGGAATTACATTTTTTTTAATGTAGTTCCTTATTTTCTTATAATCTCAAATTTCAAATTAAAAAGCCAAATAATAGAATCAATCTAAAATTTGGCTTAATAGTTATTTAATATACGCTATTACTTCTATTTCTACAAGTCCACCTTTAGGTAATTTAGCCACTTCAAAAGCTGATCTTGCAGGATATGGTTCTTCAAAGAAAGTTGCATAAACTTCATTAACATTTACAAAATCATCTATACTATCTAATAACACTGTAGTTTTAACTACATTTTTAGTAGTTAACCCATTTATTTCAAGTATAGTTTTAATATTTTCTAATGATTGTTTAGCTTGTTCTTCCGCCGTTTTTCCTTCTATAAGGTTAGTTTCTGGATTAATTCCAAGTTGACCTGAAATATATAGAAAATCTCCTGCTACATAAAATGCTGAATAAGGTCCTACTGCGTTAGGTATTTTTTTCATGATTACTCCTTTGTAAAAATAGCCTAATAAATTAGGCTATTTTATATATTTTAATTTTATTATTCGTTAATATCTGCAACTACTCCTGATGCAACTGTTCTTCCACCTTCTCTTATTGAGAATCTTAATCCTTGTTCAATTGCTATTGGGTGTATTAATTCTACTGATACTGATATGTTATCTCCAGGCATTACCATTTCTACTCCTTCTGGTAAGTGTACTTCTCCTGTTATATCTGTTGTTCTGAAGTAAAATTGTGGTTTATATCCTGTGAAGAATGGTGTATGTCTTCCCCCTTCTTCTTTTGTTAATACATATATTTCCCCTCTGAACTTAGTATGTGGATGTATTGATCCTGGTTTTGCTAATACTTGTCCTCTTTCTACTTCTTCTTTCTTTATTCCTCTTAATAATGCTCCTATATTATCCCCAGCTTCTCCTGAATCTAATAATTTTCTGAACATTTCTATTCCTGTTACTGTTGTCTTTGAAGTTTCTTTTATCCCTACTATTTCTACTTCTTCTCCAACTTTAACTGTTCCTCTTTCTACTCTTCCTGTTACTACTGTTCCTCTTCCTGTTATTGTCATAACATCTTCTATTGGCATCAAGAATGGTTGATCTACTGGTCTTTCTGGTGTTGGTATGTATGAATCTACTTGATTTATTAATTCAATGATTGCATTTTCCCATTTTTCTTCTCCATTTAATGCTCCTAATGATGATCCTCTTACTACTGGTATTTCATCTCCTGGGAAGTCATATTCTGATAATAATTCTCTTACTTCCATTTCTACTAATTCTAATAATTCTTCTTCTTCTACCATATCTACTTTATTTAAGTATACTACTATGTATGGTACTCCTACTTGTCTTGCTAGTAAGATATGTTCTCTTGTTTGTGGCATTGGTCCATCTGCTGCTGATACTACTAATATAGCTCCATCCATTTGTGCTGCCCCTGTTATCATGTTTTTTACATAATCGGCATGGCCTGGACAGTCTACGTGTGCATAGTGTCTGTTTTCTGATTCATACTCTATATGAGCTGTATTTATTGTTATCCCTCTTTCTCTTTCTTCTGGGGCTTGATCTATGTTTTCAAAATCTACTTTTTGTGCTAATCCTTTTGCCGCTAATACTTTTGATATTGCTGCTGTTGTTGTTGTCTTCCCGTGATCTACGTGTCCTATTGTTCCTACGTTTACGTGTGGTTTACTTCTTTCAAATTTTTGTTTTGCCATTT
>NZ_CDRRBS010000002.1:0-37964 GCF_977040545.1 Pseudostreptobacillus sp.
GCCAAACTCTTTTTTTAATGTGTCTCTGTAGCTCAGTCGGTTAGAGCATCTGACTGTTAATCAGAGGGTCGTAGGTTCGAGTCCTACCAGGGACGCCATTTTTATTCATAAAGTTTAGTGATTATAGCCATAGGGATACACCCAGTAACATTTCGAACCTGGAAGTTAAGTCTATGAACGCCAAAAATACTAAGTAATTGGGAAGATAGGAAGTTGCTAAACTATTAACATTTATTAGATAGCTTATGCTATCTTTTTTATTTACTAGAAATTTTTTTTCTTTCGTGCTACAATATATTTGAAATGATATTAGAAAGAGGTATAAAGTATGGTTAATAGTACTTGTATGGATTTTAAAAAAATTGAAGCTATGAAAGAAGACTTCAAAAAAAGAGGACTTAATGTTCTAAAAAATTCTGTTTTGAAGAATGGATTAAATGCATCTGTAATGAATAATGATGTATTTAATAGCACATTACATCTATTCTCTGAAAACATTGAAACTGGAAAGGTAACTTTTCAAAAGCAAAGTGGTCGTTGTTGGATATTCGCAGCACTTAATACTTTTAGACACAAGATGAACAAAGAGTATAATTTAGAGAATTTTGAATTATCTCAATCTTATGTTTTCTTTTGGGATAAATTTGAAAAATCAAATTATTTCTTAGATGCGATAATAAGAACTCTTGATGAAGATTTAGATTCAAGAATTGTTAGACATTTATTGCAAACACCACAACAAGATGGAGGTCAATGGGATATGCTTGTTTCATTGATTAAAAAATATGGAGTGGTACCTAAACAAAAGCAAGGTGAAATTTTTCATTCATCAGCTTCTATGGTGTTAAATAATGTACTTAATAAAAAATTAAGACATTCTGCACAACTTTTACGTAATAGTTATGAAAAAGGTATGAGTTTGGAAGAGTTATATTCATTGAAAGATAAAATAATGAGTGAAATATATTCATATCTTTGTGTTACTTTAGGAGAACCTATAGAAAAATTTGATTTTGAATATTATGATAAAGATAAGAACTTTCATAGAGATACAGATTTAACTCCTATTAAATTTTTTGAAAAGTATATAGGGATAAATTTAGATGATTATGTCAGTATAATAAATGCACCAACTAAAGATAAACCATATTATTCAACATTCACAGTAGATTTTTTAGGGAATGTAGTTGGAAGAGAAGTTAAATATCTAAATTTACCTATGGATGAATTTAAACAATTAGCAATAGATCAAATTAAAAGTGGAGAAACAGTTTGGTTTGGTTGTGATGTAGGTCAAATTTCAGATAGAGAAAAAGGAATAATGGATCTTGATTTATATGAATATGAAAAATCATTTGGATTTGATATATTACAAGATAAAGCAAATGCTTTAGATTATTCTGAAAGTTTAATGACACATGCAATGGTATTGTCAGGAGTTAATATATTAGATGGTAAATCTAATAGATGGAAAGTGGAAAATAGTTGGGGAGAAGTTCCTGGTGATAAAGGTTATTTTGTTATGACGGATGCTTGGATGGATAGATTTACATATCAAATAGTTATTAATAAGAAATTTTTAAGTAAAGAACAGAAAGAAATGTTAAATAAGGAAGTTATTCGTTTAAAACCTTGGGATCCAATGGGTTCATTGGCCAAGTAAGGTGTTATAAAAGTATGAGATATTATATGTTATAACAAAAATTTATATCTCAGCTGTATAAAAAAACAGTATACCTTGAGAATGATTATAAAGGAATAGCTCTAAGGAAATTATAAGGAAATTATAATTGAAATCAAAGATACCTATGATAGAATGCTAAGTGAAATTTGAGAGTAAACTCATATAAAATCAAAAGAAAGAAAGAGAGAGAAAAATGAAAAAATTAGCATTATTAGTATTAGCATTAGGATTATTCGCAGTTTCATGTGGAGCAAAAGCTGAAGAAGCTAAACCAGCTGAAGCAACTACAACTGAAGCAGCTCCTGCAGAAAACAAAGATGCAGCAGCAACTGAAGAAAAGAAAGATGATGCAGCAGCAACTGAAGAAAACAAAGATGCAGCAGCAACTGAAAACAAAGATGCAGCAGCTGATACAAACAAAGAATCTAAATAGTTTTAGACTTATATAGAAAGTGGCAGGTTTATTCCTGTCACTTTTTTTATATTATTTTTATTTAAAAAAGACTGTTAAAAGAAATATTTCTAATAACAGTCTTTATTTTAATGTTTTAATGTTTTATAGTTACATTACATTATGTTTATTGATTACCATGCTGAGTTTATAAGAACTTCTTCTCCATATCCTCCATTAACTTTTTGAGGGTTAGTAGAGTTATATGCTCTTTGAACTCTTATTCCACGAATACCAAGTTCTCTTGCAGCTAGGATATCATCATCACTATCTCCGTAGTGAAGAGATATGTTGTGTTTTTTCATGTAGAATGATTTATCATATTTATATCCACCTGTTGGAGTATCTTTAGTATATTCAACATAAACTTCATAAGGTAAGTTCATGAATCTTTTTAAAGTTTTAGATAATTTAGTTGAAGTATAGTTAGGCTCTCCTTCTTTTTGAGTTCTTCCTGTAATAAAGAATACTCTATCTCCTCTATCTATATGCATTTTAATTAAATCTATAGCTGATTGTTTAGGTATAGAGAATTCATCTCCCATATCTGATACGAAGTCCCAGAATTTTTGGTTGTATAAATAGCTTATAGCACCTTTAGGATCTCCAGGTACTTGGAAATGATCTTGACCATATTTAAAGTATCCACTTGAATGAACTAAAGTATCATCTATATCAAAACTTACATTTATTGGTCCAGTTCCTTCTAAGCTTTTTCTAATATCATCAACTGATACAAAGTGTATAGCTTTTTGTACTTGATCAGTAGTTTTGAACCCTTCATGAGTATAAGGAACTTTTGGTCCTGCAGCAAATACTAAACCTGAGCTTAATAATGCTAAAGTTAATAATGTTTTTTTCATAATGAAATCTCCTTCTTTTTTTAAAGTCTCTAATATATTATACTTCGATTTTTGAAAAAGTAAAGACCTAAAATTAAAAATAGACAGAAAAAAATAAAAATGATACAATAAAATAAAGAAAATTAGAATGAGGGTGATTGAATGTTTTTAATTAAAATACTATTAGAATCAGTTTTAACAGCATTATTTATTTTAACTATTTTATTTATAGCAACTATATTTATTTTAAATAAATTTAAATCCAAAAAAGAAGGAAGTGTTTCTAAGAAAAAAGTAAAAAAAGTAATTTTAACTACCGATTTTTTAGATGAAGATAAAAAATATTCTACAATTAATGAAAAAAAATCATTTTTTGAATTTAAGGATAAATTAAAAAGGCTATATAATGAAGGGAATATAGAAACATTAATATTAGATATAGATAATATTGATTTATCTTTAAATCAAATAGAAGAATTAGAAAGTATTTTTGAAAAATTAAGAACTAAAATGCAGATAGTGGCAATAGCTACACAATTTTTAAAAAATGATTATCTTTTTGCTTTATATGCTCATAAAATATATATGTTTAATTCTTTGAATTCAAATTTAATTTTAGAAGGATATAATAAAAGTTTTTGGTATTATAGAAAACTTTTAGATAAATTAGGTATAAAAGTCAATGTTATACATATAGGAAGTCATAAATCGGCAGGAGAAAATTTTAGTAGGGAAAATATGAGTCCTGAACAAAAAGAATCTATTCTTAGAATATATGATAAAATATATTTACAATTAATTGAAAAAATTAAAAAGTATAGAAATATTGATATTAGTAAAGAAATATTAGAAGGTAAAACAATATTTGCTAATTATCATGAAGCTATGGCTCTTGGTCTTATAGATGGTGGAAGTAATTTTGATAAACTTGAAATAGATTATTCAGAAGATACTATTGATTTTGATGACTATATATCTAAATTAAAGAAGAAAAAAAATAAAAGTAAGAATGAAATAGCGGTTATTTTTGCTGATGGAGAAATAGGACCTGATAAAGATATTAATTATGATGATATGCTTGAAAAAATAGAGAAAGTAAATGAAATGGAAAATGTTAAAGGTGTTTTATTAAGAATAAATTCTCCAGGTGGGTCAGCATTAGAATCAGAAAAGATATATAAGGAATTAAAAAATATAGAAGTCCCAATATTCATATCTCAAGGAAGTGTTTGTGCTAGTGGTGGTTACTATATTTCAACAGTTTCAAGAAGAGTTTATTCAAATAGAACAACAATAACAGGCTCTATTGGTGTAGTAGCTCTTTACCCAACTTTTGATACTGTATTTGAAAAAGTAGGGATAAATGTTGAAAATATTACAAATTCAAATGTTGGTTCTATGTTTGATTTTTCACTTCCTTTAACAGAAGAAATGAAGGAGAGAATAATAAAATCAATGAAGGATGTGTATTCAGAATTTAAATCTCATGTAATGAATGCTAGAATAATGACAGAGAGTCAACTTGAACCTATAGCTGGTGGAAGAATATGGCTTGGAGAAGAAGCTAAAGAAATAGGTTTAGTTGATAGAATAGGTGGATTTGATGAAGCCTTAGAAGGACTTATTGAATATTTGAGATTAGATGATTATAAAGTTAAATATATATTTACTGAAGAAAGTATAAAAGAAAAAATATCTTCTTTTAGACCAAGTATAATTTCAAAAAAATTAGAAAATGAAATTAATGAAGTCTTAGGTAGAAAAGGAATATATATGCTTGAGGAGTTTAAAATAAAATAATAAGGAGAAAAATGATAAAAAAAATTAGTTTATCTGGAGCAACATTAAAATATATAGCTTTTATATCTATGTTTTTAGATCATATAAATAAAGCTATAATATATAGTTATTTAACAGGTGATGGTATATTAAATTCTATATCTGATATTTTTGATATCCTAGGTAGAATAGCTTTCCCTATATTTGCCTTTTTGATATCAGAAGGCTATTTTAAAACGCGTAATAGAAAAAGATATTTAATGAATTTATTACTATTTGCTTTTATTTCAGAAATACCTTATGATATGTTCCAAAGTGGGGTTTTCTTTAATTTTAATACAAGTAATATACTCTTTACTTTTTCATTAGCACTAGTTAGTATTTGGATTATAGATAGTATAAAAGATAAAATGAATAGATATTTGTGGATAATAAGTTCTGTTATAATATTAATTATTTCATGTATTATATCTATAATAATTTCAAGTGATTATGAATATTATGGTATTTTATGTATATATGTTTTCTATATTTTTAAAAGTAATAAATATTTGTCTATAATATTTAATTTTCCATATTTATTAGAAGCTCCTTGGTCTATATTAGGATTTGGTATAAACATGTTATATAACGGAGAAAGAGGAAAACAAAATAAATATATAAACTATATGTTTTATCCGTTACATTTATTATTATTAGGAATAATAAGAATGTATTTTATGAAAGTCTAAAGTTTTGGATGAATAACATAAAAAAAGAGGTCTAAGCCCATAAACTAAAGGGGTTTAGACCTTTTTGATTTTTTAAAGTATATACTCAATGATTACTTTTTTTGTTATTGTTTGAGAGAATATGAGAATGTAGTGAATAGACTTTACATTTTAATTTTGCTCTTCCAATTAGCTAAATTAACATTTACAACCAAAATTATATGTGATATAATAACGAAAATAAAAAATATAGGAGGAGATATGAAAGGGAAGATTATAAAAGAAGGATATACATTTGATGATGTTTTATTAATCCCAGCAAAATCAGATGTATTACCAAATGCTGTAAGTCTTAAAACTAAGTTAACAAAAAAGATAACTTTAAACACACCTATACTTAGTGCTGCGATGGATACGGTTACAGAGGCAGAACTTGCTATTGCTATAGCAAGACAAGGAGGAATTGGATTTATTCATAAAAATATGTCTATAGAAGAACAGGCATCTGAGGTAGAAAAAGTAAAAAGATCAGAAAGTGGAATGATCACAAATCCTATAACTCTTAATAAAGAAAGTAAGGTAAAAGTTGCTGAAGAGTTGATGAAAAAATACAAAATATCAGGTCTTCCTGTTGTAGAATCAGATGGGAAATTAATAGGAATAATAACTAATAGAGATATTAAATATAGAAAAGATATGGATCAATTAGTTGAAGATATAATGACAAAAGAAGAATTAATAACAGCTCCAGTTGGAACTACATTAGAAGAAGCTAAAAATATATTATTAGAAAATAGAATAGAAAAATTACCTATTACAGATGATTTTGGATACTTAAAAGGTTTGATAACTATAAAAGATATAGATAATTTAATACAATATCCTAATGCTTGTAAAGATGAAACAGGTAAATTAAGATGTGGTGCAGCTGTAGGAATATCATCAGATACTGTGGATAGAATTAGAGCTTTAGTTAAAGCTGGAGTTGATATAGTAACGCTAGATTCAGCTCATGGACATTCTCAAGGAGTAATAAACAAAGTAAAAGAAATAAAAAAAGCTTTTCCTGAACTTGAAATAATAGGGGGAAATATTGTAACTGCTGAAGCAGCCAAAGATTTAATAGAAGCAGGAGTATCTGCTGTAAAAGTTGGAGTAGGACCTGGTTCTATTTGTACAACTCGTGTTGTTGCTGGTGTAGGAGTACCACAATTAACAGCCGTTAATGATGTATATGAATATTGCAAAGATAAGGGAATAGGTGTAATTGCTGATGGTGGAATAAAATTATCAGGTGATATAGTTAAAGCATTAGCAGCTGGGGCAGATTGTGTTATGCTTGGAGGATTACTTGCAGGAACTAAAGAAGCTCCAGGTGAAGAAATGATATATGAAGGAAGAAAATATAAAATGTATGTAGGAATGGGATCTATAGCAGCCATGAAAAGAGGGTCTAAAGATAGATATTTCCAAGCTGGAGAAGAAGATAATTCTAAATTAGTCCCAGAAGGAATAGAAGGTAGAATTGCATACAAGGGATCTTTAAAAGATGTAATATTCCAACTTGCTGGTGGAATAAGAGCAGGTATGGGATATTGTGGATGCCCAACTATAAAAGAATTACAAGAAAATTCAAAATTTGTAAAAATAACAGGTGCAGGATTAATTGAAAGTCATCCTCATGATATTACAATAACAAAGGAAGCACCAAACTATTCTAAGTAGGAGGGAATTTAATGAAAAATAGTTCTATTGTTATTCTTGATTTTGGTTCACAATATAATCAATTAATAGCAAGAAGAGTAAGAGAAATGGGAGTTTATGCTGAAGTAGTACCATTTCATGAAGATATAGATAAAATACTAAAAAGAAAGCCTAAAGGTATAATTTTATCAGGCGGACCAGCTTCTGTTTATGCAAAAGGAGCGCCAACATTAGATAAGAGAATATTTGATGCTAATATACCAATACTTGGACTTTGTTATGGTATGCAATTAATAACACATTTACATGGTGGTGAAGTTGAACGAGCAGATAAGCAAGAATTTGGTAAGGCAAGTTTAAAATTAGATAAAAAAGATAGTTTAATTTTTAAAAATATTCCTGATAATACTATAGTTTGGATGAGTCATGCAGATCATGTAAATAAAATGGCAGAAGGTTTTGAAATAATTGCACATACCGATTCTTCTATAGCAGCTATAGAAAATAGAGATAAAAAAATATATGCTTTTCAATATCATCCAGAAGTTACACATTCTGAACATGGTTTTGAAATGTTAAAAAACTTTGTTTTTGAGATAGTAGGTGCTGAAAAGAATTGGTCTATGGAAAATTACATTGAAACAACAGTTAAAGAGATAAAAGAAAAAGTAGGAGATAAAAAGGTAATACTTGGGCTTTCAGGTGGAGTAGATTCATCAGTTGCAGCGATGCTTATTAATAAGGCTATAGGTAAACAGTTAACATGTATATTTGTAGATACTGGATTACTTAGAAAAAATGAAGCTAAGAGTGTAATGGATGTATATGCTCAAAATTTTGATATGAATATTAAGTGTATAAATGCAGAAGAAAGATTTTTAAGTAAACTTAAAGGTGTAGAAGACCCTGAAGAAAAAAGAAAAATTATAGGAAAAGAATTTATTGAAGTATTTAATGAAGAAGCTAGTAAATTAAAAGATGCTGAATTTTTAGCACAAGGAACTATTTATCCAGATGTTATAGAATCAGTATCTGTTAAAGGTCCTTCTGTAACTATAAAATCACATCATAATGTTGGAGGTCTTCCTGAAGATTTAAACTTTAAATTACTTGAACCTTTAAGAGAATTATTTAAAGATGAGGTAAGAAAGGTAGGAAGAGAATTAGGAATACCTGATTATATGGTTGATAGACATCCATTCCCAGGACCTGGTCTTGGTATTAGAATATTAGGGGAAGTTACTAAGGAAAAGGCAGATATACTACGTGAAGCAGATGATATATTTATAGAAGAATTAAGAAAAGAAGGACTATACAGTAAGGTAAGTCAAGCATTTGTTGTACTACTTCCAGTTAAATCAGTAGGGGTTATGGGAGATGAAAGAACTTATGAATATACAGCAGTTTTAAGATCAGCAAATACTATAGACTTTATGACAGCTACTTGGTCACGTCTTCCTTATGAATTTTTAGAAAAAGTATCAAATAGAATATTAAATGAAGTAAAAGGAATAAATAGATTAACCTATGATATATCTTCTAAACCACCTGCAACTATAGAGTGGGAGTAGTTAAAAATGGAACACCTGAAGAATAATTCTTTGGGTGATTTTTTGTATTAAAAAATGCTACAGGGATTTCCTATAGCATTTCATTTTAATAAAAAATAATAGATTCTTAGCTAATTTTCTTTGTATAGAAAATTTTTATTTGTCTTAAGTCATATATTAATTCAGTATATTTATTATACTCACGATAAAATAAATCCTTTATGATAGGTATAAAAGAAAATATGAGTGAAAAAATTAGTAAAACTAAGATTATTACTAATTCAGCCATATTATATATATCGGTTGGGGTAGCTGTTTCACTAATTTTATTTACAATAAATACGACAATAGGAATAATGATAGAACCTAATATTTTAAAAGGCTTTTCAAATTGTGATAAGAAATCACATTCGGCTTGTGCATATTTTGCTTCCGTGATTAGCATATCAAGGGAATCTACATTTTCTATGTTAATCTTATATTTTTTTAAAACTTCAATGGTCATGTTCATTCGCTTTTCAGAATAAGGAATGTAGCTATTTTCAAGCATGAGACTAAGGTTACTTTTTTTAGAGTCGATTATAACAAAAATTATAAGCGAAATAAAGATTAATCCTATTGGGATAAATAAAAATATATTTTGTTTAAAAATAAGTAAAATTCCACTAATGATAATTCCAGTAAGAAAAATAATTATAAAAATTTTTCTGTAAAGTGGCAGTTCAGTAAATGGAATGGTACTTTTGATATCTTTTAAACCAATTTTGTAGCTAATAAATAGATCACTAAATCTCATATATGTACCTCTCGTTTATTTGTAGTGTAATGTTCTGTATTAAAATTAAAAATTATAGAAGATTATTTTCTTTCAAGTAATCAATTATTTTTCTTTATAATCTTATCACTTGACAGTTCTTAAAATTCTTTTTGTGTTAGTGGTAGAGAATGATATTTTACATATTTATTTTTTATAGAATCAAATTGTTATTTTGTAATAGAATAGGATTCTAAGTTAGACGTATTATTAGACACCTTTTTTAGTATATTGCATATGTTAGTATTAAAAGCGTGTTCTTTATCATTGCTATAGAACACAAGATTAACATTCTATTTATTTTCATCGGTTTAAAAATGTCATTATTTAGAAATTTATCTTTCACAATTATTTCAAATCCAATTTCTTTTTTCATTGCCAGTTTATACATAAATAATACAAAATCTCTCATACTTTAAAGATCGAAAGTATAATTACTTTTTTGGGTAAGATAATCTAAAGATACATTGCATTTATCGGCAATATTGATCAGTACATTTATAGTAGGATTATTTTTAGTATTTTCATATGCAAACATGGAGTGTTGAGGGATTCCTAAAAATTCTACAAACTCCTTTTGTGTTTTTTATTTATAGAACGAAGATATTTCAATCATTCTGATACAGTTTTGTTATTCATAATATCCTATTTATATTTTATTATATCAAATCGTATACTAAAAATAAAGAGAAATTTTGATAAAAATTAGAAACAACTATTGACATCCGTTATATAAATTATTATACCAATATATATCACCCGACTTTCGAAAAAAAGTAATTAAACAATCCTAGAACACCTATAAATATTGGTGTTTTTATTGTTAAATTTCTTTTTTAAAGGTAACGTGTAATTTGAAATTCAAAAATTAAAATAAAAATTTTTTAGGTATTTCAAACTTTACACTACAATTTAAAAGCTATTATATAGAAAAATAATATTCTATATGGTATAATATTTATCAAAAGAAGAGTGCTGTTATAGGGAGGAAATAATGAGAGAAAAAATTAAAATTGAGGAGTTAATAAAAGAATTAGAAATATCAAAGTCACATTTATACAGGTCACTAGATAAAAAAAATACCACTATTTCTAAAAATAGAAGAAATAAATATTTTTTGGATAAAATTGAAACTTTAAAAAATAATTTATACTTAGAGGATTTAAATAATAAAGAAATTGTAGATATTTTAATATCGAAATTAGGATTAAAACAATCTTTTATAAATAATAGAAGATATTTAGGTAATAAATATTCACTTTCTAATTTTATAAGGAAAATAGTTGATGAAAATTGTAAAAATATAAATATTGTTGTTGATATATTTAGTGGGACTGGAGCTGTTTCAAATACTTTTAAAGATAAGATACTTATTACAAATGATATATTATATAGTAATTATATTTCTAATTATGCATGGTTTGGGAGTGAAAAATACTCTATAAAAAGAATAATAGAACTTATATACCACTATAACCAAGTTAAAACAAAAGAAAATAATTATATGCGTGAAAACTTTGCTAATACATTTTTTTCTGCAGATGATTGTAGCAAGATAGGATATATAAGAGAAGATATAGAAGAAAAGTACAAAAACAAAGAAATAAATTTTAAGGAATATGCGATTTTGATTACCTCACTTCTATATGCAATGGATAAGATTGCAAATACAGTTGGACACTACGATGCATATAGAAAAAATGTTGATTTTGAGAAAAAATTAGTATTGAATGTTTTATTACCTGAAGAAACGATAAATTCTAATAATATTTGTTATAATCTTGATTCAAATGAACTGATAAAAAGGATTAAGGGAGATTTGTTGTATTTGGATCCTCCATATAATTCAAGGCAGTATTGTGATGCGTATCATTTGCTTGAAAATGTAGCAAGGTGGGAAAAACCTGAAGTTTATGGGGTTGCAAGAAAGATGGATAGAACTTCTCTTAAAAGTGATTATTGTATGATTAAAGCTACAAAAGCATTTGAAGAACTTATTGAAAATGCGGATACAAAGTATATTTTACTTTCGTATAACAATATGTCTAATAAGGGGAATGATAGATCAAATGCTAAAATATCAGATAAAGATATTATAAGAATTCTTAGTAAAAAGGGTAAAGTTAGTATATTTGAATCAGATTATAAAAGTTTTTCTACTGGAAAATCAAATATAAAGGACAATAAAGAAAGAGTATTTTTATGTGAAGTATTTAGTAAAGAAAATAATAAAATGAATATATCTTGTCCGTTTAATTATACAGGTGGAAAATTTAAATTATTAGAACAGTTACAACCTTTATTTGATAAAAAGGAAGTATTTTTAGATTTATTTTCCGGAGGAGGAAATGTTGGAATAAATTCATTATCGTCTAAAATAATTTTTAATGATTTAAATGACAAATTAATAGATTTAATTAAATTTATCAAAGACACTGATACTGATGTTTTATTAAAACAAATAGACAATATTATTGATGAATATGATTTATCTAATACATCATTATATGGTTATTCTTATTATAATTCTGATAGTAGTAGAGGATTAGCCGAATATAATAAAAAAAGATTTCTCAAATTAAGAGATGATTTTAATGATAAAGTTCTTGCTGGAAAAGTAGATCACTTAATGCTATATGTATTGATCGTTTATTCTTTTAACAATCAAATTCGGTTTAATCGAAAAGGGTTGTTTAACCTTCCGGTAGGGAAGAGAGATTTTAATTCTAAAATGAGAAGTAAACTTATGTTATTTTCTGAAGAATTAAAAAGTAAAGATGTCCAGTTCATAAAAAAGGATTTTAGAGAAATTTCATTAGATGATTTTTCTCAGGATACATTTATTTATTGTGATCCACCTTATTTGATTACAAATGCAACATACAACGAAAATGGAATGTGGACAGAAAAAGAAGAAAAAGATTTACTTAAATTTTTAGATAAAGCTAATGAAAAAGGTTTTAGGTTTGCTTTGTCTAATGTTTTGAAAAGTAAAAATAAAAGAAATGATATTTTATACAATTGGATTGAAAGTAAGGGATATTACTGTAATCGTCTTAATAAAAGTTATTCTAATAGTAATTATCATAGAAAAAATAAAAATAGTATATCTGAAGAAGTTTTAATTACTAATTATCCAGTTGATTGGAGGAATGAGTAAATGGCTAATATAAATATTCCGTATCAAAGTTTTTGTTGGGTTATAGGTACTACAAGTTTTAGAACAGCAAAATTAAATTTAAAAATAGAGAAACAATTATTGCTTCTTGATGAGTTCTATAATGAAGTTGTAAAGAAATCCGATTGGAATTGGAATAATGAATTACAAGAAAAGTATTATGATTTTATGAAAAATAAAGATTTCTTAACAGGTACTGCGAAAAGGAAGGACAAAGATGCTAGAGAAAAAACATCAGGTTTAGTTGATATTGGTTTAATAACTGACGATAGATTAATTACGGAAGCGGGTAAGGAACTGCTTAAAATAACAAGTAATGGAAATTTTGAAACTGATAATGTATTTAATATTAATAGAGATAGCTTTATTTATTTAAAGCAAATTCTTAAAACAAGTATAAATGTAAGTGGTAGTATCGTTAGACCTTTTATTGCGGTTATAAAGTGTCTTACTGAACTTGAGTTTTTAAGCTATGATGAATTTACTTATTTTATTCCTTTAATTAGAGATGAAAAAAGCTTAAATCAGATTATATCAGATATTAAATTATATAGAGAAGGAAAAATTTCAGTAGAAGAAATAATTTATAAATTACTTATCCAGATGGATAATTATAAACTTGCTAGGGAAGAATTTATAGCTTCTGATGTTGATGAAAATTTAATATGTTTAGTTGGAATGAATCGTAAAAGTAGAAGCTATGATAAACCGTATTATAAATTATATGATAATTTAAAAAAAATATTTATTGATGGTAGTAATGATTATGAATCTTTGTTAAGTTCTGCAAAGAATATAAATCACAAACCTGGAATATTGTGGAGAAGTTTATTATTTAATACAACCAATATTAATATTGTAAGAAAAAATGGAAAATCTTCAATTAATAAACAATGTTTATTTACAAATTGTAAAGATGAGATAGAATTAAAAGAAGTGTTTTTTAAATATTTTCATGTTTTTAAAGCTATGGCGACTTTGTCTGATTATTTTGATTTAAATAGAAGATATTTTAATATAACAGATATTCTAATTTTTGAAGATCGTATGATTAAGTTAGATGTGATTCCAAAATATTATTTTAAAGAAATTATTGATAATTTATATAAAGAGACTTTTAGTAGAAATGATAATCTAAGATTTAATATCTCGATTGAAACTATATCAGAAGCATTCAAGTTAGATATTAGTAAAGTATATAAAGCTTTAAGTAAAGATTTAGGAATTACAATTAATAGTCTAGAACAAGCGGAAACTTATGTAAATGATGAGAGATATAGAAGATTTAATACTTTGATTGATAAGAAATTTAATGATTCCGTACTTATAGAGTTACTAAATTGTTTTGAGAAACGTGATGATAAAAGGATCGAAGAACTTGTTACCGATGAAGCAACAATACCAACTATTTTTGAATATATTTTAGGAATTATATGGTATAAAGTAAGTGAAAGACAAGGGAATATTTTAGATTTTATGAAGTTATCATTAGAAGCCAATTTATTGCCTAAGACACATGCGGCTGGAGGTTATGCAGATATTATATATGAGTATGAAGCATGTACTTCTTATCCTAAACATTCATTATTGCTTGAAGCAACTCTTGCAGACGGCAATAATCAAAGAAGAATGGAAATGGAGCCTGTTTCAAGACATTTGGGAGATTATAGAATTAGATTTAATAATCCATTTGATTATAGTCTATTTGTAAGTACATATTTGGATAAAAATGTGGTCTCAGATTTTAGATATAGAAAGATAATTCCATATACTAGAAATGAAGAAACTATTACAGGAATGAAGATTATTTCAATGGATACAAATTCTCTAAAGAAGATAATTAAAAATAAGGTTAAATATAAGTATCTATATGAAGTGTTTGATAAATACCATGAAATGCCATTAGAGACAGAAGATTGGCATGATGGAATGATGAAAGAGGTTACGGGAGAGTATAAGATTTAAATGTGATTTATAATAAAGGAGAAGGAGAAAGGGAAGGAAATGATTGACAAATATAGTGAAGATTTAGCTTCATTGTTAAAAATTGCAAATGAGCAAAATAATAAAATTAATTTGTCATTAATTTTAATTACAATTAAAAATAATGATATTGAGAATTTGAATAAAATTTTTGAATTTTTTAAGGAAAATGGAGTTGAAATTGTTAATGAAGATGTTGAACCGGAAAATTTAAATAGTATTTCCGAGAATGTTACCCCATTTGACCCATCAAAAATTGATATAAAAATGGATAAGCTAATATTAGATTCCATAATAAAAAGAATAAAAAATAATGAATTGGAATTTGAAGCTGCATTTCAACGTAAATCAGGTCTATGGGGAGTAGTTCAAAAGAGTCAATTAATAGAGTCGATATTGTTAAAGATTCCACTTCCAGCGTTCTATTTTGATGCAACAGATGATGATAAGTGGTTAATAATTGATGGGTTACAAAGAATTTCTACAATTAAAGAATTTGTTGTAGAGGATAAGCTTAAATTAAAAGGTTTAGAATTCATGACAGATTTAGATGGGATGAAATTCTCTCAACTTCCAAGAAGTTTACAGAGAAGAATTGAAGAAACAAATATAAATGCTTACTTGATTAATCCTGCAACTCCTAAAAATGTAAAATATAATATTTTTAAGAGAATTAATACAGGTGGGTTAATTTTGGAAGCACAAGAAATTAGGAATGCCTTGTTTCAAGGACAGGCAACAAAATTTTTAATAACCATGTCTAAAACAGAGGAATTTTTAATTGCAACGGATGGAAGTATAAAAAGTGACAGAATGTTAGATTGTGAATTTTGTTTGAGGTATGTTTCATTCACAAATTTATTAGAAAGTTATAATGGTAATATGGATACATTTCTTTCAGAAGGTATGGAGTATTTACAGAATATTGATGAAATGGAGTTAGACTCTATTCTATGCAAATTTAAAGAAAATATGAATATTTTATACAAAGTATTTGAAAAACATTGTTTCAGAAAAGTATTTGATGATGGTAGAAGGAGACCAATAAATAAAGCAATTTTTGAAGCAATTTCTGTTGTTATTTTTAATTCTTCAAAGGAACAAATTGAGAATTACTTAAATTGTAAAGAAATAATTAAAGATAAATTTGAAAAATTGTGCTTAGATTACGATTTCCAAAATTATTTAAAAGCTTCAGATAAGTTTTCTGTATCCTCAAGAATTAAAAAAATGTATGAAGTTTTTGATGTAAACGGAGGTATAGAATGTTAAAAGACATATATTTAGAAAATTTTAAATGTTTTGATGAAATTCATCTAGAATTATCAAAATTAAATGTGCTATCTGGAATAAATAGTATGGGAAAATCAACTATAATACAATCATTGCTTCTTCTTAGACAAGCATATGAAAATAATAGTATAAATGAGTATTTACAGCTTAATGGCGAATTAGTGAATTTAGGTACAGGATATGATGTTCTTAATAGAAATAGCAACAATGAAACAATTAAATTTTCTATTAACTATAATAATGAATTCTTTATTTGGGAATATCAATACGAAAAAGACAGTTTTATACAAAAGGTGAAAAATAATCCAACTATTCTGCCTGATACATTGAGCAATAAAAATCTTTTTTCGGATAGATTTGAATATATATCTGCAAATAGAATTGGTCCACGCCGTTATTATGAAACAGATGATTCGGCACAAAGTATAAATAGAATTGGTTATAGAGGAGAGTATTTTCCTGGTTATTTACAAAAAAATAAATATGAGAATGTAAAAAATAATAATGTCATCCATAGAAGCTGTCAAAGTCATGAAATTCTATATCAATTTGAAGCTTGGATGTCAGAGCTTAGTCCTGGAATAAAAATACATCCTAAAGAATACATTGATGCTGGAATTGTAGGTATAGGTTATGATGTTTATGGAATGGAGCATAAACCTTTAAACGTTGGTTTTGGATTAAGCTATACCGCTCCAATTGTACTTAGCTTATTGAAGGCTTCGGACGGCGATTTAATAATTTTGGAAAATCCAGAAGCTCACTTACATCCAAGAGGACAGCGAATATTAGGGGAATTAATATCAAGAGCCTGTGCAGGGGGAGTGCAAATTATTTTAGAAACACATAGTGATCATGTTTTGAATGGAATTAGATTATCTGTAAAGCAGAGAAAACTTGATAAAAATGATGTTAGACTTAATTTTTTTTATCAAGACAAGAAAGATGATGATATAGTTGTAAAATATTGTAAATCTTCTCCTGCTATATTAGAAGATGGTAGTATTTCTAGATGGCCAGATGGTTTTTTTGATGAGTGGGATAAAGCATTAGATGAATTATTTTAATGGACGGTATGCTATGAAACTAATCTTGAATGATTTAAGTTATGATAAAAATATAGTGAACATTACTAATAAATATACAAGCAAAGAGTGTATAAATATTTTTGTTGAATTATTATTCTTACTACAAAAAGAAAGAGTTATAATAGATAAAGGTGATATTGAAAGCCTACAAAGTATAATAAGCATAGATTTTGATTGTAATTATAATTTTCAAAAATGGCTAAATGATTCTGAAGGAGTTAAGTCAGAACACAAGACATTTTTGAAAAGGGCTATTGACAAATACAGCATAGTTGTAAATAAAGAAACAACATCAGAATTTTGTTGTAAAATCTCTGAAATTGAATATGAATCGAAAATTTTGCATAAAGCAATAGAAGAAGATTGTAAGGCATTAAGTTTTAAGACAGTGGATGTTTTTTCTAATGATTATATTCAAGGAATTTACAGATTTTTAGATGAAAAACAGGATGACTTAAAAGAAGAAAATAAAGAAATTCCTAATATATGTGATAATTCAAAGATTACTTCTTTGAAAGCAGAATGTAAGAGAGGTAAATATAGTAATGTAACATCGGGATATGATTTTTGGGAGCATAGAGAATACTTGTTTCCTAATCTAATTTTTTGTGATAATGTAAAAACACAAATCTATACTAATCAAGAAATGAATCATATTAATGCTATAATAAAAAGACTAGACAAATTAGATTATTATTATAACGAACACACTATTTTTGATATAAAATTATTAGGTTTTAATGCTAGGAATGAGTCTGATTCAGTTAAAAATAATTCAAAACTTAATGTGTTGAGAAAATTTAAGAAGCCAAATGGTTTATATTCCTATTTCTATAATCATATAAGTTTTTCTGGAAATTTTAATGGCAGAATATATTTTGAGGCAGATGATAATTTAAAGAAAATATATATTGGATATATTGGGACACATCTACCAACAGCAAGATATTAAATAAACATTTTGAAGATGTTATATTCAATAAACTTCTGCTTGCAATATACTTGCAAAAAATCGAATAAACAGAAATAAAACGGATAATAAGGCTCAATCTGATAACAAAAATCTTGATTTTACACTATTTACACAAAATGATATCAATGGACATATCGAGTGGGAGTAGCCTAAGCACTAATTGAAACCATTGATATTACTGATTATTCTAAGGTTTCAAGTGGTTAGCTGAAGTGTTTTTGAAGTACTTTTTCATAAGAAAAAAAGTGATAATCCACTTTTAAGTAAAAATAAAAATGAGCCAACAGAGTGTAAATTCAGAACATGTACCAACAAACTGGACAGAAAAAATTAAAACAGTTTGGAGGTACATTTTTTTATGGATTAACTACAACTTTTTTAAAATGATTTTGTATTTTAAATTTCACTAAGCTTTCAAAATTTAGCTATTTAAAAATCATAGTGTAAGTGTTATAATATACAAAATAACTTTATGAACTTGTAATTAAGAGGGGAAAATATAAAAGTCAGTTATAATGGATTATGGAAAACTTTAATAGATAAAAATATGAATAAAAAAGAATTGGCGAATGTTTGTGAATTATCTCCTACAACTATATCTAAAATGGGAAGAGGAGAGTTTGTCAGCATGGATGTTTTATATCGTATCGCAACCAAATTAGGTGTTGATTTTGGTGATATGGTTTCGATTATAGGGTTAAAGAAATAAAAAACTTGAGGTGCCAAAATGTCACCTCAAAAAAAGAAAGTGGTTCAGGTGGTAGAAGATATATGCCATATGTATTTACAGAACAAGGTATCGCTATGCTTTCTGCTGTGCTTAAAAGTGATGTAGCTGTCGAAGTAAGTATTAAAATTATGAATAGCTTTGTGGAGATGAGGAACTTTTTGCTTTCTAACAAAGAGATGTTTTCTCGTCTTGATAGGGTTGAGTTAAAACAATTAGAAACAGATAAGAAACTAGAGGAAGTCTTCAACTATATAGCTAGCAATACTGAGGTTAAGCAAAATATCTTTTTCGATGGGCAAATATATGATGCTTTTAGCTTTATCGTAGGGCTTATCCAGAAAGCTAAGAAAGAAATAATCTTGATTGATAATTATGTGGATATCAATACCTTAAATATTCTGTGTAAGAAAAATAAAAATGTAAAAATTAAAATTTATACTTCTGGTAAAGGAAATTTAACAACAAAAGATATCAATAAATTTAATGCACAATATGAAGAATTAATTGTAAAAATAAATACAGATTTTCATGATAGATTTTTAGTTATAGATAAAGTAGAAGTTTATCATATTGGAGCATCTATTAAAGATGCTGGGAAAAAGAGTTTTGGAATTACGAAGATAGAAGATAAAGAGTTAGTTAAGAGTCTTATAAATAAAGTGAGGTAGAGTATGGCGAATTTATCTAAAATAAAACGTGAAAAAATGATAAAATATCTTGAAGAATTAAAAAAAATGAATGATGATGAAGAAAATATACGTGCTATAACGGAAATAGAAAATGCACTTAATGAAAAGAAATATGATCTTGTATGGGAAGAACATTCAGAAAAAGTAGATGAAATGTTGGAACATAATATTCCAATATTTGTGGAAGATGAAAAAAGAAAAATAGTAGTAGATGAAGAGGAAGGATATAACTTTTTATTAGAAGGCGATAATTTACATTCTTTAAAACTTTTGGAAAAAACTCATAAAGGAAAGATAGATGTTATATATATAGATCCACCATATAATACTGGAAAGGAATTTGTATATAATGACGATTTAATAGCGACTTCTGATAGTTATAGGCATTCAAAATGGCTTTCGTTTATGTATTCTAGATTAAAAATTGCAAGAGAGTTATTGAATGCCAAAGGCGTAATATTTTTAAGCATTGATGATAATGAATTTTCACAATTAAAAATGTTGTGTGATGAAATTTTTGGTGAAAATAATAATGTTGCAAATTTTTGTGTTTTAGAGCAGAAGGTGGAGGAATGGTAAAACAAGTGATTAAAGGACATGATTATTGTCTTGTTTATGCGAAAGATATTTTTTTATTTTCACCATTAGCTAAAGAAAAAGATATTAGAGGGAAAATTGTAGAGAGGGATAAGATTAAATATTGGATACAAGAAGATTGGTTACGAAAAGAATTTGGTAAATATGGAAATTGCCATTACGAAGAAGTGTTACAGTATAAAGGAGAAAAAGTAAAAAAAGAAATTGATAATGGGTTACAAAATGGAGAGTATGTACTGATTCCTAAATCTAATGGAATGAATATTGTTGGAAAGCTAAGACGAGTAGATCAAGATAGCTCTAAGTTTTATTCAGTATTAAAGCATCTAAATAAAAACGGAGTAAATGAACTGAAGGAATTGAAAGTTGAATTTGATTATCCGAAACCATCTTCTTTAATAAAAGAACTCGTTAGTGGTGCTACATTTTTTTTAGATAGAAAAGAATCAATTGTTCTCGATTTCTTCGCAGGGTTTCGTGTCATAATAATGACACAGGCAAATAGTCAAGTAAATACAAGGGTTTTAGAGCTTCTACCAAAGTTTAAAATCAAAAAAATGAATCGTTGGTGTGCTGTTTAGAGCAGTTATTATGAAAATAAATGTTGTAAACAGTACATCAGCATAAAGGAGGAACTCATATGTCTAAGGTGAAAAAAGAGACGATTGAAGCAAAAGGATTTGCTATTCAAATTTATACTGAAGACTTTCAAAACGACTATATAAGTCTAACGGATATTGCTAGATATAAAAGCGATGAACCAAGTGATGTAATTAAAAATTGGATGAGAAGAAAAGATACAATTGAATTTCTTGGTTTATGGGAAAGCTTAAACAACATGAATTTCAATTCGGTCGAATTCGACCGAATTAAATCGGAAGCTGGATATAATTCCTTTACACTGTCCCCTAAGAAATGGGTAGAAAAAACAGACGCAATCGGAATTATCTCAAAAGGAGGAAGATACGGTGGCGCATTTGCACATACAGATATTGCCTTTGAATTTGCTTCATGGATTTCTGCTGAATTTAAGATGTATGTAATTCAGGATTACAAAAGACTTAAGTCAGATGAAAACTCTAAGCTATCATTAGGTTGGAATTTGAATAGAGAAATTTCCAAGATTAACTACAAAATTCATACAGTTGCAATCAAAGAATATCTCTTAAAAGATCTTACCAACGAACAGTTGTCTTACAAGTATGCAAGTGAAGCAGATATGCTCAATGTAGCTTTGTTTAACAAGAGCGCTAAACAGTGGCGTGAAAAAAATCCTGAGTTAAAGGGTAATATGAGAGACTATGCAAGTCTGAATGAATTACTTGTTCTTGCAAATATGGAGAGCTATAATGCAATTCTTGTTGGTAAAGGTATGGATCAAAAAGAAAGAATGATAGAACTTAGAAAACTTGCAAGAACACAATTGACATCACTTGAAAAGCTTAATGATAATGGTATTAAAAAATTAGAAGGAAAGAAATAATTATTTATATCAATAAATAGATAAACAAATCTAAATTTGTAAGTGAAAAAGAGAAGCAGGAAAGGAATTAAAATAATGGTCGATATAAATTTAGACAGATTCATTGTTCCAATATATATTAATGAAAAGATTGTTTTAGATATGCTTGCTATTATGGAAGATGGTTTTTCAATGGTAAGCCAGATTAATTATACAGAACATAAAGAAAATCATTCTGCTCAAAAGGTCAATGCAGGAGTTTCAACAGCTGATACTATTTTAAGTAAACTATTAAGAATTAACATTTCTGGTGAATTAAGCCACGATGGAAACAAGGGTGAAAAAGAAAGTGTTGTTAAAGAAAAAGTGCATACAAATGTTTCTCTTTTGTCCAAGTTCCGTGGATTTTTGTTAGAACATAAAATGTTGAATTCAGATTTCAATTTTTCTAAAATGGAAGTAGGTGATTTTATTGAAGTTGAAGGGGAATTACAAAAAAATCCACTAATAAATTATATGGACATTTTTATTGACCTTTTTCGTATGGTTGAAATTTTTACTGAAAAACCACAGATAGGTAATAAAAAACAGGCAAATAATCAAAAGCAAAAAGAAAATGAAACTATCAAACAAATTGAGTCATTTGCTAATGAGTTAAAACATAGTGGTACCATTGATTTTATTTTATCTGATTCCAAAGGAACGACAGTGCTATCTGTACAAGAACAATATCTTGAAAATGACAATATATCGGAAATTATTGGTGGTCATTTTAAAGTTCTTGGTAAAGTAATATCCATATGTGAAAAAGATACGGAAAACATTAATCTTCTTAGAAAAACTTCATTATCTATTCTATCAGAAGAATTATTAAATGAGATGTTTTCAGGATTTAAAACAACGGATATGCAACAATTCAATTTGCCTGAGTTGAAGACAAAAATAACTGGTCCTGCTGTTATTGTAATTCCTATTGCAATTTATGTTTAAATAAAGGAGAATACTAATAGTAAAACGAGTATTTCTAACAGGTAAATTTTTCAAATATATGGATTGCTAAATCCCAGTTTATAGGATTAACATCTAATTGAATAGACGGAAAATTTATTAGCTGTAAGTATTGATATGACCATATGATTAACAGGTGGATCTCGCGTCATAATTACGACAACGGCAGATAGTAACGATGAACACTGGGTTTAAGGACTAAAATTATAGAAAAATTATTAATAGGGAGGAAGGCAAAATGAAATTTACACCAGAAAACAAAACAATTAAAACAATGTTTCGTTCATATCCTATGATGAGTATTCCGAATTTTCAACGAGAATATAGCTGGGATAAGTATTACTATAACACTTTTTTTATAGATATACTTGAAGGAATAAAACAGGAAGATAAAAAGCTAATTAACACAGATTACTTTATAGGCACTATGGTTTTCTCAGGATCTGAAAAAAAAGATGAAAGTATAGAAGTTATTGATGGCCAACAAAGACTCACAGTTATTACTATATTGTTATCAGTTTTAACCAATAAATTCAAAAATATAAAAGAAGAAGATTTAGCAGAAGCAACATTTGAATATGTTAAAACAAAAGATGATTATGGAAGGCCCATTCCTAAGTTAAAAAGTATTACCTCATATCCATATTTTGAAGCATATGTTCAGTCAATTGAAAAAACGGATGTTGAACCTGCAACCGAAGAAGAAATTAACATAAAACAAACCTATAATTATTTTGAGTCAGAGTTGGAGGAGATGAAGTTAAAAGGGAAATATAATTTCAATAAAAATACTCCTTATAAAGATTTGTTGATAGCAATTAGAGATCAGATTCTTCAGATGAATGTTATATCTATTTTAACGGAAGAAAAAGATTCGGCTTATGAGATATTTGAAATATTGAATGCAAAGGGGAAAAACCTTGCGAGTATTGATTTAATTAAAAATACTATATATTCTGAATTTCATGCTGACGATAATGCAAAAGATAAGATTATAGAAAATAAATGGGAGGGAATTAAAACTACATTGAGAAGTAGAAATCCCAATATTGGATTTGCTACATTTTATAGGCATTATTGGATTTCAAAATATCGAAAGACAACTAATTCAAAGCTATATGATTCTTTTAAAGAATATATTAAATCTAATAAAAAATCATATGAGGAATTTGTTGAAGATTTAAGTACTATAGCAGAGACATATATGAAAATAGTAAGTCCTAATATAGATGATTATGATAACAGAAAAGAATATAATTGGTTAATCCAGAGTTTAAAAGCCATAGAGAAAACATTTGGCGTTACACAAGCAAGAATAGCACTATTAGCATTATTTGAACTTAAATCAAATGACAAAATATCATCAAAAGCTTTCAAGGATGCGGTTAATTACATTGAAAACTTTATTTTCGCATATACAGGAGTATTAAAAAATCAAGCAAATATTTATGAGTCAAGATTTTCTAAGCTGGCAATAGAATTGAGAAAAAGCAAAAATAAAAGTGATACAAATAATATTTTAAAGAAATACTTATATCAAGAGTTTGGGGACAGATATCCCCAAAAAGAAGAGTTTCTTTCAGGTTTTGTCCGTTTAAGGTTTTCTAAACAAGAGACTCCAACTAATACAATAACAAAATATGTATTGAATAAAATTTCATCAAAATTAAATAATAGCGAAGTTTATAGTATAGATTCATCTATAGAACACATAATTAACGAAGATATATCAAACGATAACACATTATTCATTGGAAATTTAATATGTTTAGAAATTGATTTAAATAATGAAGCTAGTGATCTAGCTTATGAAGAAAAATTAGAAGTATATAAAAAATCAAAATATGATCAAGTTCTGAATTTTTGCAATAAATATCCAAATTTTAATGAAAATGATATAGAGGAAAGATCCAAAATATTAGGAGAATATTATTATGACAATATATTAAATGAAAGTAAATAGTGAGAGTAACTAGATTTTTTACGATTTATTAGTTGGATTTCGTGTCATGATAATGACAGTGGCAAATAGTCAACTAAATACAAGGGATTTATAGCTTCTGCCAATGTTTAAAATCAAAAAATGAATGATTGGTGTGCTGTTTAGGAGAGTTTTACGAAAATAAATGTTGTAAACAGCATATCAAAATAAGGAATAATAAATTGAAGTTGAGAAGAGTTTTTTGTGTTAATAAATAAATTTATTAGTTGCCTAACATGTAATAAAAAAATAAACATACGAATTCAAGCAGAAGATAATAGAACCCCTTTTATCGTTAATTGTCCTAAATGTTCAACGGAAATTTCTGTGGAAATAAATTTGTCTAAAAATGGAGAACTTAAATTAAAGAATGTGTCAGAATTTCAAGATATTCCAGGCTTCCCATTGTGGTGTGTGGAGTTATTAGCAGGGCTACCTGTTAGGAAAATGTACCTAAGAGATTCAATTATTCCAGATCATGGATTTAGTCCTTTTTTGACCACTTTATAACAATTTGGAGAAGATGGATTTGAGATTTTTATAACTGTGATGGGTCAAATTACAGTATTGAATTAAAGAACTCAAAAGGGTTTATTTGAAGATTTTTTGCGTATTAATAATCTTTTGAGGAATAGTAATGAGAAGTTTTTTTAAGAGAAATTCAAAAATTACTTCATTATATTTCGAAGTATACTCCAATTGTAAAGGTGAATAATCTATTGAATGGAGTTATGGTTCTTCATCAAAATTTTATTTCGTCAGGAATTAAAGCTTTACTAGAAGATAAAGCTTTAAAAAATTATATAGAGATATCTAAAAGAATCAATGTTTCTTTAAATAAAAAACAACTTTTAGAATATTGTTCCAGATATGAAAAAACTATAAATTGTAATGTGATAAGACATATGTTACAGAAATAAATAAAAAAAGAGAGGAACTTTGGTACAATAGGTTTTACCACAAACTTTCAAGTACTAAAGGAGTCCTCTCATGAAAAGTATAACCGAAGAAATGCGTTTCCGCTAGCGTTTATGTGAATATGCAATTAAGCATGGTGTAACACGTGCTGCAAAGCGATATCATACTAATAGACAGTTTGTCTATCGCCAGTTAGAAAAATACAACGGAGATGTTAGAAGCCTAGCGCTTAAATCAAGAAGACCACATAATAGTCCTAACGCTCACACAAAAGAAGAACTTGCCTTAATACGCAGAATGCTTAAATGTAATGGAGTATATGGATTCGCAGAGGTTTTCATCAGATGCAAAGAGAAAGGCTATACAAAAAACTTTGCAAGTATGTGCCGGCTGAATGTATACGATTTCCAAGCTACGGAAATAGATACTATCAAATTACAGGAATAGATGAATACAGCAGAAAACGAGTACTAAAAATAGTAAAAGAGAAGAGCACATATGAAACATGTAAGTATTTACAGGAATTAGAAAAGAGAATGGGATTTCCTATTCGTATGATTCAAGTTGATAATGGCAGTGAATTTGTAAATGATGGTGATCGTACAGAGCGTGAAAGTGCATTTGAGAAAGCTGCAAAAGCATTGAACATGGAGTTAAGAAGGATAAGACCATATTCACCTTGGCAAAATGGTAAAGTCGAAAGAAGTCATAGGAAGGATGGAAAGATTCTCTATGGAAGAAAAGTATTTACAAGTGAAAAAGAACTAAGAAAACAAGTATCAAAGCATGAGGCTAGGTATAATAAGACAGCAAAAACAGTTCTTGATTTCAAGAGTCCAAACCAAGTTGTATCGGAATACTTCTCAAAGTGTAACATATGTGTTGACAACTAAGACGCTTCTGACAGTATCTTTTATCACCATATTGACACAAAAAATATCGGAATTGCCAGACATTCAAAGGGTGGTGTTGGTGTAATTAATGCAGTCATGAATCAGGATAACGGAAATTTGTATAAAGCGATGTGGACAGCCAGCACCACACATATTGAATTGGTAAACGGACTTGGCTGGCCGTATGATGTAAGTAAAGTCACTATTCCTTACATGATGGTGGCAGGAACGGGAATATCAGATGGTGGTGATGGTGTGAAAGGAAGTTCCATGGTTGGAATATTACCTTTGTTTTATCTTAAATTCAACTTTGAGGCAATTCCTGATGGTGTTGCAAGAGTTATGGCAAGGGAAAAAGAGATGGATCATGGGGATCTGGTACAACAGGTCATGCTGTAATGCAACTTAACAAAGAAGATGGAGGAAATCGTAAATATATTCTTTGTACAAATAATGAAAATAATATATGTGAAGAAGTTACTTATCAAAGGCTTAAAAATATTCAAGAAGAATTACCGCATAATTTGAAATACTATAAAACAGATTTTATACCTAAATTTTATGATACAGAGGAAAGTATATTGGATAAGATGATGAAGAATATTAAAGAATTAATTGAACTTGAATATGCTATTGAAATTGATGAAAAAAAATATATTATTATTAATGATGAAGATAAATTAGATGAAATAATATCTAAGATTGAAAATGATGGGAAATTATTTATGAGTTCTGGTATTTTCTTATCAAGAAGCAATCAAAGAATATTGGAAGAAAAGAGAGTTAATATAATTGAAATTCCAGAATATTATTTTAGAGATGAATTAAAGGAGGTAGGAGAATTATGATAGGTATAAAACTTAAAAATTTTCAAGAAAATGCTATTGATTTTTTATTTGATAAAACAACGGATAGTAATTCTAAACCTAAAATAGTTATACAAAGTCCTACTGGTTCTGGTAAAACTATTATTTTAGTTGCTTATGTTGAAAAATATTTAGATTATAATAAAGATAGTGTTATTTGTTGGTTTTGTCCGGGTAAAGGAGAACTTGAAGAACAATCTAAAGAAAAAATGGAACGTTTTGCTCCTAATCTAAAGACGGGGAATTTATTTGATATTTTAAATAATGGTTTTGAAAATGAAACGACTTATTTTATTAACTGGGAAACTATTACTAAAAAAGATAATACAGCTATTAGAGATAGTGAAAGAAAAAATCTTTTTGAAAGAATCAGTGAGGCACATAATAGAAATTTAAATTTTATTGTGATTATAGACGAGGAACATCAAAATAATACTTCAAAAGCAGATGATATTATTTCAAGTATTAATTCTAGATATGAAATTCGTGTATCTGCAACTCCAAATAAAAGAATAGTTGGTGAATTTCATGAAATTCCTGAGATTGATGTAATAAATGAAGGACTTATTACAAGATTTATGTATATTAATGATGGACTTCATACAGTAAAAATTGAAAATATATTACATGAAACAGATATTTTATTAGAAAAAGCAGATGAGATTAGAAAACAAATTGCTAAGGCGTATATTGATGAAAATGAAGATATAAGACCACTTGTATTAATTCAATTCCCTAATTTAAATGATGAACTTATAGAACATGTTGAAGAAAAATTAAATACAATGGGTTATTCTTATGAAAATAAATTTCTTGCAAGTTGGTTCTCTGCTGAAAACAAAGAAGATAAAGATAAAAAATCTAAAAAATTAGGTAAAATAAATATTGGAACAACAGCTGAAGATAGTATTACTCGCTCAAATGCTACTCCTGTATTTTTATTATTTAAACAAGCACTTTCTACTGGATGGGATTGTCCACGTGCAAAGATACTTGTTAAACTTCGTGAGAATATGAGTGAAACTTTTGAAATACAAACACTTGGTCGTTTAAGACGTATGCCAAGAGCAAAACATTATGGTAAAGAAATTTTAGATTGTTCATATTTATATACATTTGATGAAAAATATAAAATGGAAGTTATTAAAGCGGGTAATGCTTTTGAAACTCAAAGAGTATTTTTAAAAGAAGAATATAAAAATGTAAAACTTGTTAAAGAAACAAGAAATCTTGATGGAAACTATATTGATGAGAGAGCTATTAGAAATAGAGTATATGAATTTTTTAAAGATAAATATAATCTTTCTAATATAAAAGTAGATAATATTAAATTATTAGAAAATAATAATTTTATTTTTGGGACATTGCTTTCGAGAAAATATTTAACTGGTAGATATACAACTTTAATGGAAGTGAATGAAGAAAGTGCTAATTATAGTACAATGTCTATTGAAGTAAATACACATACACATGGTATTGAGCTTAGACATAATATTGATGAAATAAAAAAACATGTAGGTCTTGAATACAGTAAAACTAATCAAATTTTGAAAACTTTATTTTTAAAAGGGTTTGGAAATAATAAGTATAAATTATTAAATTTAAATTTAAGAGAGTATTATGCTTTTATTATTAATAACGTAGATTTTTTAAAAAGAGATTTTATTGAATTTTCTGGGAAAAGATATGATCAACTTATGTTTCTTGAAAATAAAGTAGAAGAATTTAAAATTCCTCTTGAAGAACATTATAGATATGTTCCTTTTGAAAGATATATAAAGGAATTGGCAAGTAATGTATATAAGGGCTATAATACATCTATGATTACAGATGATTTTCGTTCTACATCAGAAAGACTATTTGAAAAGTATTGTGAGAAAAATGAAAATATAGAGTTTGTTTATAAAAATGGAGATAGTGGTCAGCAATATCTTTCAATAGTTTATGGAACAAATTTTGATAAACAGAGACTATTTTATCCAGATTATATTGTTCAACTTAAAGATGGAACCATTTGGCTTATTGAAACAAAAGGTGGAGAAAAACAAGGAAAGAGTAAAAATATTGATGTCCAAATAGAAAATAAATTTATAGCATTTAAGCAGTTTGCTGATAAATATAATTATGAATTTGGATTTGTAAGAGATAAAAATGATGAATTATATTTAAATAATACTGAATATGTAGAGAATATGAGTGATGATAGGTGGGTATTAATTGATAAAATATTTTAGATTAATAATTTATTGTTAAGATGTATTATTGTAATTATAAGTATAATATTCAAGTTTTTTTGAAGAGATACATTATTATATTTTTGAAGGATGTTTTTAAAATGTAAATAGAACAATTTATAAATAAATTTCAGAATCACCCAATATTATTTATTAGAACTGGTAAAAAAGATGTAGTCGAATTAGATATATTAAAAAATATTATATCCATATTTGATGATATTTTTGGGAATATTGACTAGCAAGATAAAGATAATGTTGTAAGGTAAATCAAAGAGATGCCTAAAATGGTTATGAAAAATGAGAAATTCAAAAATACTATAAAAAACTCAGATATTGAAAATATCAAAAGAGAGTATCATTCAGCGTTAAAAGAAGTTTTCAGAATTATAATGGTAGATAACATGGAATTATTTGGACAATGGACAAATAATTCTAACTTTAGTAAATGGTTAAACGATACAATTTTTGATAAGATTATGAAGAAAAATAAACGGTAAAGGTGGTGATTAATTTGGGTAATATATCAAGTATTACTAGAAGAGATATAATTGATTTGTTTAAAAGTGGCATAACAGAAGATAATTGGCTAGGAGAGGAAACTATATATTACCCTTATTATGGTCGTTTTGGTGTAGTAGAATTTCTTAAAAGATTATATAAAATAGACATTTTGGATAGTTTAGAAGATACTAATTTAAAAAATACAGAGCAAGAAATTAAGTTTCATACACGAAATGGAGATTATATAGATAATTGGATTTTTGAAGATGAAAGATTTAATTTGATAGATGGAACGGATAATGTTTTTTTAGATTTTTTATGTGAAGTTTTTCATCCAGAAGTAAGAGATGAGAATAAAGAATGGGGAAGGTACTTAGAAAAAATAAATACTCTATTGCAAGAAGATGGATATGAGATTATTGCTTCGAGTAAGATATCAGGAAGAGATGTGTTTAGATGGAGAACATATATTAAGAAACCAGATATGTATATCCCTTTTTCAGAAAGAAATAAGTCTTTAATAAATAATAACAAAATCGGTATTAAACTTCCTAATGCAGCGAGACATCAACTTTTTAAGGTGATGAATGAATATAACGAAACATTTAGGTTTACATCTGAAACCAATTTTAATTATTATAAATCAATAAATTGCTTAGTTTTAGAGGATATTACTAAGTTTTATATTCCAAAACATTATGTGGAAAACAAACTTGTAGAAATAAAAGAATTTGCTGATTTTAAAGAAGGTACTTCACCGTTCATTGTGTTTGACGTTATTGAAAGTTTTAATAGAAATACTACAAAATCTTCTCAATTTGAAAATGATATAAATACAATATTTAAATTAAATAATATTAATGTAGAGATTAGAAATGAACAAATACATTTTATAAATAATAAAACAATCGGAGTTGATGATTCAATAAATATTAATGAAGTTGGTCTTGAAGAGTTAATAAGAATAGCTGAAGATTTGTATAATAAAGGTAATTATTCATATGCTGTTGAAAAAATTTGGGATGCGTTTGAAAGAATGAAGACTTATCATTTTACTTTGGATAAGAAAAAATCAGCAGAAAAAATCATTAATGATATAAGTTATGGGAATAAAGATATCTGGGAAATCTTTAATGATGAATTCAAAACATTGACTGATATAGGAAACTTATATCGAATAAGACATCATGAGATCAATCAAATAAATATTAGTAATGAATTACATTGCAAGTATTTCTATAAAAGATGTTTAGCATTAATTTCTATAATAATAGAAGATTTACAGTAAGGGGGTATAAATTTGTTTTTTGATAATAGTAAATATTTTGTATTTGATAAATCTATTCCTTATTCAAGTGGAAAAGAAATAAAGGTATATAAACTTAATAATGAATTATTAGCTAATAGTATTTTGAATAGTTGGGCATCTGGATTAAGAAATAATTATATTGAAGAACATCTGTTAGAACAAGCAATTTCAGGAACTGGATTAACGAAAAAAAAATATTTAGAAAAAATGATTTTTCCAAATCCAAAAATTCCTCAAGGTGCAGCAACTATGTCAGGGGAATTTGGTGAACTGTTAGTATATGACTATATAAATTATGTTTTAGAATACTATGTTCCAAGAATCAGATATTTTAATAAAGTTAATCCTAATACACCTATTCATGGTAGTGATGTTATTGGATATAAAATGGAAAGTTATAATAAGAGAAGTAAAAATGATAAATTATTAGTTGCAGAGGTTAAAACTCGCTCATCTATATTTGGAAATAAAACTAAGGCTTGCATAAAGATTGTTACTGATGCAATTACGGATTCTAATAAAGATAGAGTTAGAGTCGGAGAATCTTTAAATGCTGAAAAATTAAAATTGTTAAATAGAGGTAGGATTAAAGAAGCTAATATTGTGGAGCGATTTCAAAACAAAACAGATAATCCATATATCTTAGATTTTTTTGCAGTTGCTGTGATGGATAGTGATTTGTATTCAGACCAGGTAGTTTTGGATGTGGTTAATAGTCAGCATGAAAATGTAAAATCTACGAGTATATTGATAATTCATTCCAAAGAATTGCTGCGCTTCTTAAAAAATTTATATAGTAGGGCTTGCTCATGTTGATAGAAAGTACTTCAAAATACTATTTGAAAAAAGTTAGAGCAAAAGCAAAAATGTATGAGTATAGCGTGCCAGAAAATCTTCATATAGAAGTTGAAGAAGAAGCAAATAACCTTATATTGCTTAGCATTGGTGTTGTTGGTGACATTTCTAATGAAATATGGAACATGAAACAAGCTCCTATAATTCTTTCGAAGGAAAAGGAAGAAGAATTGTATTTTGTATCAAGTTTTTTTGATGCTTATTTTCAGTCTAAAATGAGTATTGATTTTAATCCATATTATATATTGATGGGAGCGGTTACTTATTATTTTTGCAATATGAATGGTAGCTCACAAGTAATGATGAGTATTATGCATCATAATTGGAATAATTTTGAATTTTCTGCTTCTGGATTAGAAAATGTAATAATATGGCTGTTAGATGGCAACTATAAATTTGATGTTTCCGATATAGATAAAAAATACAAAAGATATATTATCCAACTAATTAATTATCACAATAGGTTTTTTAATGGTGAGAATCTAAAGAAAGCTCAATTTGAAAAATTTAGAGATGATGTTTATCATTTTGGGAATGATAGAGAAATATTATTTACAGATATTATTTTGGCAATTTTGAAGAAAAAAATTTACAACTCATGTATTAATCTAATGTCACTGTATTCAGGACTTGATAAGGACAATTGGATTTTAACATTTAGGAATAATACGATGATGAAAGAAATGTGGTCATCTCAGATTTTGTTGGGAGAAAAAGGAATTTTCAAAGGGAAATCGGGCGTTATTCAAATGCCAACAAGTTCAGGAAAAACCACATCAATTTCCCTTGCTATACAATCTGCCTTTTTATCTAAAAGAACATCTATTGTAATTGTTGTAGCTCCATTTAGGGCATTATGTAAAGAAATAATGTTTGATATGGAGAAATTTTTTTCGTTTGATAAAAATATAACCGTAACTGAGTTTTCTGATATTCCTGAGCCTAGTGAAATAGAATTAGTCACATCTGAGTCGATTGTCAAAAAAATAATTGTTATGACTCCAGAAAAGTTGGCTTATATTTTAAAACACAATACGGAAATAATTGAAAGTATTAACATGATTGTTTTTGATGAGGCTCATTTGTTTGATGATGAAACAAGAGGGACAGATTATGAACTTTTATTAACAACTATTAATAGTTATCTTAAACCAAATGCACAGAAAATATTAGTTTCAGCAGTAATTTCGAATGCTGAACAGCTAAATACATGGATTAACAAAGATGGTATTGTAATAAGGAATAATACTATTAAGACATCAGAAAAAACGGTAGCATTTAATACATTTACTTCCACTAATATCAATAATGCTTATAGTAATCTTTATTTTGTGGAACCTAATAAAAATTTAGAGGAAGAATTTTATGTACCTAGAGTAGCTCAAACAAAAGCGTTAAATAAGTTAGGTAAAGAGAAAAAACAGAGATATTTTCCTGATTTTAAAAGTAATAAGCAAGATGTAGGTATTTACTATGCGATTAAACTGATTAGGAATGGAAGTATTGCTATTTTCTGTTCTAAAAAAGATACTGTAAATAATATTTTAAAGAGATTTATTGATTTGAAAGAAAGGGGCATCTCGTTAGAGGATTTTTCTACATCATTAAATAAAACTGAACATTTAAAAATTGCATATCTAATAAAAGAACATCTTGGTGAAAACAATTTATATATAGCAGCATTAAATGGTATTGTAGGGCATCATTCGGGAGTGCCTAACGGGGTAAGAATTGCTGAAGAATATGCATTGAAAAAATCCTTAATCCGTTGTGTAGTATGTACTTCTACGCTGGCACAGGGTGTAAATTTACCTATTAAATATTTAATTGTATCTAGTATTTATCAATCAAAGCAGGTAATTAAGGTTAGAGATTTTCATAATTTGATTGGAAGAACTGCAAGAGCAGGAAAAGAAACAGAAGGGACAATCATTTTAACAGAAGATATTTATAAAAATTGTAAAGAGGATTATAAATTAAATAATTATAAACGATTACTTAATGCTGATAATTCTGAGGAGTGTTATAGTAATCTTTTGAAATTGGTCAGAGAAGTTGATTTGGGAAATAATAAAGTAATTTCTTTTGACTTTTTGAAAAAATATATTGAGTCTAGATATTCTAATAAGGCAGAATATACAGAAACAAAAAAAGGGATTCTTGAAAATAAAGAGCAAGGAAGAGAATATGGTGAAGAAATTTTTTATAAAATGAATGAAATAGAACATATTTTAGTGTCATTAGAAAATTTTATATTCGGATTTACAGATATAGAAGATGAGAGTTTTGAAATTATAAAATCCACATACGGTTATCACTTGGCAAATGAAGATGAAAGGGAAGAACTGAAAAATATTTATAATCTCATTAGAAGTAATATTGAAAGTATTGAAGTTGGTGACAGGTTGCTTTATAGAAAAAGTATGTTAGGTATACTGACAATGAAAAAATTATCTAGATTTATAGATGAGAATTTATATGAAATAGCAAATGCCGATTTTGATACATTAATTAACCTGGTTGCTAATAAATTGAAAGAATCGGGAAATTGTAAGCTTATACCTAAGTTGATTGATGATAGCCATGTTTATGAGCTATTAAAAATGTGGATTAATGGTAAAAGCTATATTCAAATTTGGTGCTACTCAAAGTCAGTGAATTTGCTAATTAAACGGGGGGAAAAGAGCAGGAATATCTCTTTGGAAGATATAATAACATTATGTGATTCAGACTTTGGATTTGTATCATTAAGGATAATACAGGCTATTGTAGAGATATTAAAAACTAAAGACTGTAGTGAAAACATACAGGAAGCTTTAAATGATATAATTTATAGAATAAGATATGGATTACCTAATAAAGAGTCGGTACACATATATGAACTTGGATTTTCGGATAGAATTATTTCACAAAAAATTGCTGATGAAATAAGTGAATTTGACTGTAGTACAAAAAAGAAAATAAAATCTGCAATAAAGAGGAATAAAGAAAAATTAAAGGAGTTATTGGAAAATTATCCATTATATTTCATAGATAGATTAAAAAAGATACACTAACATTGGAAAGAGATAAAGATTACCTCTTAATCTCTTTTTCCACATATTTATAATTTGATACAGTTCGATCTGTTAATGTCAATATTCTAAAAATACTATAAAATCAGTGTTGATTTTATAGAAATTATATTAAATTTTTTTTATAAAAAAATTTTCAGTATTTGAATATTTTACAGTTTTTTTTCAAAATTTAGTTCTTTAAAAATCAAAATGGAAGTGTTATAATGTGTAAAATAACTTCGTAAACTTATAATTAAGAGGTGAAGATATGTTAGGAGCAATAATTGGAGATATTGTTGGTTCAAGATTTGAGTGGAATAATAACAGAAATAAAGAATTTGATTTATTTACTACTGAATGTTTTCCAACAGATGATAGTATTATGACTTTATCTGTTGCAAAAGCTATATTAGAAAGTAAAGAAGATTTTAGTGATTTATCTGAAAAAACTGAAAATTTTATGCAAAAAATTGGTAGAAATTATCCTGATTGTGGATATGGGGGCAACTTTTTTTATTGGATATTTTCAGATAATCCTAAACCGTATAATAGTTATGGTAATGGAGCAGCTATGAGAGTTAGCGCTGTTGGATTTGTTGCTAATAGTTTAGAGGAAACAAAAAGTCTTTCAAGAAAGGTAACTGAAATCACTCATAATCATCCAGAAGGAATAAAAGGAGCTGAAGCTACAGCAGTGGCGATTTATTTAGCTAAAATTGGAAAAGATATTTCTGAAATAAGGGATTTTATTACAAAAAATTATTACACTTTAGATTTTACTTTAGATGAAATTAGAGATACTTACGAATTTAATGAAACATCTCAAAATACTGTACCTCAGGCATTACAAGCATTTTTTGAATCAACTAATTTTGAAGATGCAATAAGAAATGCAATATCAATAGGTGGTGATAGTGATACATTAGCTGCTATTTGTGGTGGAATTGCTGAAGCTTATTATGGAATACCAGATAATATTAGAAAACAAGCTATAAATTTTCTTGATGAAGATTTATTAAAAATTTTAATTGAATTTGAAAATAAATATAGATAAAATAGTATTAAATTAGTTAGATAATAGGAGGTTGTTATGGCATATATTAAAATGGAGCATTGTTATAAAAAATATATGGTTGGGGAAGTAGAAATAATAGCTAATAATGATATTAATTTTGAAATAGAAAAGGGAGAGCTTGTAATAATAATTGGAAGTTCAGGTGCTGGTAAATCTACAGTATTAAATATACTGGGAGGAATGGATACTTGTGATGAAGGTAAGGTAATAATAGATGGAGTAGATATATCTAAATTCAATGCTAAACAATTAACTGAGTATAGAAGAAATGATGTAGGTTTTGTTTTTCAGTTCTATAATTTAGTTCCTAATTTAACTGCTAAAGAAAATGTAGAATTAGCATCAGAAATAGTAAAAGATGCACTGGATCCAGAAAAAACTTTAATAGAAGTAGGATTAGGTAATAGAATAAATAATTTTCCATCACAATTATCAGGTGGAGAACAACAAAGAGTATCTATTGCACGGGCAGTTGCTAAAAATCCTAAAATATTACTTTGTGATGAACCTACAGGGGCCTTGGATTATAACACGGGGAAACAGGTATTGAAAATATTACAAGATATGGCAAGGATTAAAGGTTCTACTGTTATAATAGTTACACATAATTTGGCTCTTGCCCCTATTGCAGATAGGGTGATTAGAATGCATGATACAAGAGTACAAAGTATAACAATAAATAAAAATTTACAGTCTATTGAAGATATAGAATATTAGAAGGGAGAAAATATGGCTAAGAGATTATTAAATTGTAATGCTAGTGATTTTTTATCTATGAATAGGGAGGAATTATTGAATGCTATACATGCAAGCGAAGGAAGAACAGTTCTTTCTGAAAATATAGCTTCAGGTAGATCTGTTGATCCTAGTCTTACTAACAGTGAAGTTGCACGTGCTTTTGGAGCAGATCTTATACTTTTAAATGTAATAGATGTATTTGATGTAAATATAACAGGATTACCAAAAAGTGATGATCCTATTAGAGATTTAAAAAAATTAGTTGGAAGACCAGTTGGAGTAAATCTTGAACCTGTAGATTTGAGTGCTAAGATGTTAGAAGATGTAGAAAAAATTTCTTTAGGTAGAACATCAAGTGTAGAAAGTCTTAAAAAAGCAGATGAATTAGGTTTTGATTTTATTTGTTTAACAGGAAATCCTGCAACAGGTGTTACTAATAAAGAGATAGAAAGAGCTATAAAAATTGCAAAAGATAATTTTTCTGGGGTTATAATAGCTGGTAAAATGCACGGTGCAGGAGTAGATGAAGAAATAGTAGATATGGAAGCTATAAATAAATTTATAGATGCAGGAGCAGATATTATACTACTACCTGCTATAGCTACAGTACCTGGAATAACTTTAGAGCTTATAGTACCAATAGTAAAACAAATACATAAAAGAGGAAAATTAGCTATGTCAGCTATAGGAACAAGTCAAGAAAGTTCAAGACCTGAAGTTGTAAGACAGATAGCTATGTATAATAAAATGGCTGGATTTGATATACAACATACAGGAGATGGTACTCATCTTGGAGTTAGTCCATATATGAATATATTTGAAATTTCTATGGTAATTAGAGGAGAAAGACATACTATAAATATGATAGCAAGATCAAATTTAAGATAATTTTTTTATTTACATTAAAAAAAATATGTAAAATAAAATGGCTTAAAACCTAGTGTTTAAGCCGTTTTTTTGTTACTGTTGACAAAAACAAAACAAACTGATATAATCAAAT
>NZ_CDRRBS010000003.1:0-36706 GCF_977040545.1 Pseudostreptobacillus sp.
ATCTATATTCTTCAAAGTTTGAATCTTTAATTATATCTTTTTCTATATTTTCAAGTATTTTATTATTCTTTTTTATTTTATTTAAAAGATATTTTTCAATATTTCTTTTTTTATCTCTTATAGAGCTAGTATTAATATATTCTTCAAAATATGAATTTATAGCCTCATTTAAACTATTATATTCATTAATTTCATAATTATTAAATTTAGAAAAATTATTATAGCTTAAATATACACTATCATTATTTTTAAATATATAACCTTTATATGATGAAGAAAGTTGTTTTCTCTTATCAATATTGCTATATGTATCATTAGCAAATATATTTCCTATTCCTTTTATTTTATCTATCATTTCTTTCGAAGATTCAAATATTGATGTGAAATCTAGTTCCTTTTTAGTTGTTTCAAAATATTCATATTTTGAATTTATAGCGTAAAATCTTTTGTTTTCTATACTTACATTATTATTAAATATATTAATGATTTTAAAATTATTATCTAATAAAAATAAATTAGAATGTTTTCCCATCACTTCAAATATTAAATAATTAATATCCATTTCTCCTGTAATATTTATTCTTTTAAATTTGAAAGATATAATTCTATCGTAATTTAATAATTGAATATCTTCTAATTGACTATGATCTAAATATTTTTTTATAGATAAAATAAAACTAGAAGATATGTTAATGTTTTCATCTTTTTGATTTTTAATATATACGATTGATTGATTATCTTTTATTTGAAAAAACAAATTTTTTTTAGGGAATATTAAAGAAAATGAATGATTATCGTATTGCATAATCTTGCTAACTTTAAAGTTTATAAGCTCTTGTTTTAATTCTTCTACAAGAAATTTGAGACCTATAGTATCAAAATATATCATTATTATCCTTTCTTAATTCCTAATACATAGTGAGCTTGATCACGAGTAAGTAATTTTTCGTGCTCATTTAATTTGATTCTTATAGAATTTGTATGTATATCTATTATTTCAATTATAGTTTTAAGTTGTATTCCAATTTCAGATAATGCAAGTCTTATGACACTATTACCTTTAACTTCACTAACTTCAATTACATCTCCTTTTGAAAATGTATTAATAGATTCAGGTTCTAAGTTAAGTTTTAATGATTTCATATTATTTAGTATTTCTTCAAATGTATCTATAAATTCTAATAATTTATTTTCAGGAATATTTTTAGTAACTTTTTCAAGTGTTGTTGTATGAAAATTACCATGATAATTGAATGCTACTAATCCTTTTTTATTAAGGCTTACATAAACTTTTCTTTTATCAGATTTAGATCTAACGCGATTTAAAAACTTTTTTTCTTCTAATTTATTTACAGCTGTAGAAGTAGTTCCCATAGTTATTCCTAATCTTTGAGATAAATCTTTTATTGTTATTTTTTCAAGTCCAATACATTCTATTATATGCAACTCAGTAGTAGTAAGACATTTTATAGCTTGACTTAAATTTATTTCTTCCATTTTATAATAAGTTTTATAGAAATTATCTATAATTAGTTCCATTTTTTCGTACATGTTATTTTTCCTCGTTTAGTAAAGAATTAACTTTTTCAGAATAGTTTCCTGAAAAAACGTATGAACCAGCAACTAAAATATTAGCTCCAGCTTCTATTACAAGTTTTGCAGTTTCATTATTTATTCCACCATCTACTTGTATATCTATGTGTGGAAATTTATTTCTTATTTTTCTAATTTTTTCTATCATTTGATTTAAAAATTTTTGTCCACCAAAACCAGGGTTTACAGTCATTACTAATATTAAATCAAGTTTTTCATATATATTATCAAGAAAAGCAATATCAGTTGCAGGATTTATTGCAACACCAGCTTTTAAACCTCTTGCTTTTATTAGTTGAAGTGCTCTATCAAGATGTTTAGTAGCCTCAACATGTATACTTATACTTTGAACTCCTGCATCAGCCATAGTATCTATATACCATTCTGGATTTTCTATCATTAAATGTGCATCAAAGTATAGGTTTGAATCTTTTCTTATAGCTTTTACTATATCTGCTCCAAAACTAATGTTTGGAACAAAATTACCATCCATTACATCTAAGTGTAACCATTTAGCTTTGGTATTTTCTATTGCTTTTACCTCTTCTTTTAGTTTAGAAAAATCAGCTGCTAATAATGATGGTGCGATTATTATTTCTTTTTTCATATATATCTCCTTTATTTCATGTTTTTTATTATTAAATTGTAAAAATCATATCTTGTTTTATTTATGTTTTCTTTAACATTGCAATTTGGTTCTGTAATATGAGAACAATTCTTAAATTTACATTTAGTTGATAGTTCATTTATTTCAGGAAAATATTCTTTTATTTCTAGTATGTCATTTAATTTAGGGAATTCTATACTAGAAAAACCAGGAGTATCTATTATAAATCCATCAAGAAAAGGTAAAAATCTAGTATCAACGGTAGTATTTCTACCTTTTTTAGTTTTTTGACTAACTTCATTTGTTTTTAAAGTATTACTACCAATTATATTATTTATTAATGTAGATTTACCAACACCACTTGGACCTGAAATTATAACATCTTTATGTTTTATAAAGTTTTTAAATTCTTCTATATCTTTATTTTTAGTTGAAATGAAAAATAAATTTAAATAAGGAAAATTATTTTCAAGAAAAACTTTTAAATTATTTTTCTCTTCATTATTCAAAAGATCCGATTTTGTTATAACTAATATAGGATTTAAATTATTTTTATGAATTTTAAGTAAACTTTTTTGAAATGCAATTATATCAAAATCAGGTTCTTTGGCTGAGAAAAATAGAGCTATATAATCTATATTTGATATTAAAGGTCTATCGATAAAGTTTTTTCTTTCTTTTATTGTTTCTATAACATTAAGCTCATCATCAAATTCTACGATATCTCCTATAATGCAATTATCTTTTCTATTTTTTATTTTTAAATTTCCCCTAAGTTTAGCTTGTATTAAAGAATTTTCAAAATCATTTATATTTTTAAATGCTGTAAAGGGGTAAATAAAATATACCCCTTTAATTTTTCTTATCACTTTCCCATACTTAATCATTAATTTCCCCCATTTTTCTTTTCTAAATCTTTTAATGTTTCGTTTAGGATATTTTCTATATTTTTATTTTCTTCAGTATCTTTAGGTTTTTCGTTTGTTTTTTCTTCTTGTATTATATCATCTATAGATTTATTAACTTCTATACCTGTATTTAAAACAATACTTATATTTGTATTTTTATTTACACGACTTCCAGGTAATGGATTAGTTGCAATTATTGCGTTTTGTGGGAATGAAGGATCTTTAGCATCACTTATTAGATTTATCTTTAATCCTATTTGAGCTAATATTTTTGTTGCTTCATTTTTATCTAATCCGATTAAATTAGGCATAGTTGTATTATCTATTAATGATTTAGAAGAAACAAGTAAAGATATTTTAGTTGTAATTCCGACTTTTTTACCAGCTTTTGGATATACTGCAAGAACAGTATCTTCTTGAATATTATCAGTTGGCATATAGTCTATTCTTTGAATATCTATATTTAGTTCATCAAGATATCTTCTAGCTTCTATTAAAGTTTTACCTGCAAGTTCAGGAATTTCTTGACTATCACTTTTATTTACCCATAATTTAACTTCTCTATTTACTTTAACTACAGAATTTTCTTTAGGATCTTGTAAAAAAGTGAAATTTTCATTAACATCACCTGATTTAGAATATATTATATGATATTTTAATCTTGCTTTTTTAGCTAGATTTATAGCATCTTTTTCATTCATAAATAGTAGATTAGGTACAACAGTTTCTTTTTTATTATAGAAATGAGATACAAATGTTGCTCTACCTAAGGTTATGATTATTAGTAAAGAAATAACATATATTATATATTTTTGTCTCTTGTTCATTTTTTACCTCTTAACTTTTATTTATTATATAATTATATCATATTATTGGACTTTGATTCAAATTTTTCTTAAAAGTTGTTTCGTGTAGATGTAAATATAAAAAATGCACCTTAAAACTAATTGTTATGTTTAGTTTTTTGGTACATGTTTTAATGAAAATAGAATATTTACAAGTATATAATCTAAATTTAATTATTTGTTTAAAACTTGAGATACTATATTTCGTGAATACTAAATTGTTCTTCCTTTTTATCAAATCTTAATTCATAAGTTTTGTCAGGTTCTATATTTACATTTATTTTCATAGGACCCCAAACTGTAGTTACCCTTTTATGTAATATACCAGGTCTAGTTGAAGTTGCTCTTACTGTTAATTCTCTATTACCAGGTTTTAAATATATACCATATTTCATACCTTCAACAAATACAGAAGAGCTCTCATTATCATCTACTTTTAAAATCTCTATTGTTTGAGTTATTATACCAATAGATTTATTTTTAGTAAATAATTTAGAAGCTCCAGGATTTTCTTGTAAAAATTTATTTGAATTCTTATTAGTAAAATATTTAGATAAAAGTGTACCTCCTATTCCAACTATAATTACTGCAGCAATGTAATAAAACATTATGTTTTTATCCATTTTTATTTCTCCTTTCTATTAATTTCAATTTTTATTGCTTTTTGTTTTTTGCCAATAACACCAATTTCATTTAATAAATCATTGTATTGATTAGAAGATAAAAAATCACAATCTAATTCTTCTTTTTTACCATCTTTATCTATTAAAGTTAATTCTTGACCGGAATCACCAGAAACAGCTTTTATGCTATAAAAGTTTATATCAAATTCTTTTTTCTTTCCTTTATATAAATAGATTAACATATTATTATCTATTATTATTTTTGTTTTTATATAGGAATATATCATATATAAAGAAAGAAGTATAAATATACCCAAAATAATATATATTATATTCCAATTGACATTAAAAATATCAAGTAGTACAGATATAAAAAGTCCTAAAAATATAGTTGATAGTATATTGAATAAAATTGTGTACCATTTTATGTTGTATTCTTTCATAATTATCTCCTTTTTTAATTTTAATTAGATAGTATTTTTATAGGTTGTAAAAAATATAGTTATTAAAGTTTTTTATTTATATTAGAAAATTTAACAGAATTAGGTCCAAATTTATTGTTAATTTCAAACATAACCTTATCGATTTTTTTAATTTTTTCATATTCATCTTTTTCTTCAAAAAGTGATATTTGATCATTTGTACCTTCTTCGATTAAATTAATGGCACGAATAGTTAAGGCTCTTATTGGTTTATTCCATTTATATTTTTTAAATAAATCCATAGCAGTATTAGTTATAATTAAAGAACTAGATGTTATTGTTGGAAGTTCACATTGTAATTGTTTATCATTAAATTGATTATCTCGGATTACGATTTGAATATTTTTGGCTTCCAATCTATGTTTTTTAAGTTTGTTTGAAATTTCATAAGTTAGATTTTGAAAAGCACTTCTAATATCATTTATTTTTGTTAAATCATTACGAAAAGTTTTTCCATTTCCTATACTTTTAGGACTTGCTATATACATATTAGCATCTACTATTTCATCATCTATACCATTAACTCTTTTCCAAAGTATTCTTCCGTGTTTTCCAAGTTTTTGTTCCAATAATGAAATATCACAATTTGCAAGCTCACCTATAGTTTTTAAATTCATTTCTTCTAGTATTTTAAAAGTTGATTTACCTACACCTATTATTTCATTTGTAACAAGTGGCCATACTATATTTTTAAAATTTTCTTTTGATATATATGTTATAGCATCTGGTTTTTTAAGATCACTTCCTAATTTTGCAAAAGTTTTAGTAAAACTAACTCCTATACTTACTGTAACTCCAATTTCTTTTTTCACTCTTTCTTTAATTTCTTCAGCGATATTTTCTACATTACCAAATAATTTTAAAGAACCTGTTACATCTAACCAGCATTCATCAAGACCAAAAGGCTCTACTTGATCTGTGTATGAATAATATATATTTTGAATTAGTTTTGAATATTTTTTATATTCCTCATATTGTGGTGGAACTATAATAAGATTTGGACATTTTTTCTTAGCTTGCCATACAGTTTCAGCAGTTTTAACTCCAAATTTTTTAGCTTCATAAGATTTTGCAAGAACAATTCCGTGTCTATCATCTTCAGAACCACATACTGCAACTGGAAGCCCTTTAAGATTAGGGTTTAACATAATTTCAATAGAAGCAAAAAAATTATTAACATCAATGTGTAAAATAGTCCTATCCATATAACCTCCTGTAACAATTATACAATATTTTATATTTTTCTTCAATATTTAGTTTGTCAAATTTTTTAATAACTAGTATAATATTTATATATAGATGAAAGGGGAATTATGAATTTAATACAATTTAATAATGTTTATAAACAATATACAGGAGAATATATATTAAAAAATGTTACATTTAGTATAAATGATGGAGATAAAATAGGAATGATAGGGTTAAATGGTGTGGGTAAATCAAGTATTATTAAAATAATACTAGGTCAAGAAAATCATGATGGTTCTATAGAAAATATTAATGAAAAAGGTAGTGTTTTTGTTAACCCTAATATGAAAATAGGATATTTATCACAAATACATAAATTTGATTCTGAGAATAATAGTGTATATGAAGAATTGCTAAGTGTTTTTTCTGAACAAAGAAATATATTACATGATATAGAAAAAATAAGTTTAAGAATGGCAATAGAAGAAAATGTAGATAATTTAATGGAAGAATATAATAGTCTTAATGAAAAATATGAGGCTATGGATGGATATAATATGGAATACAAGATAAAACAAGTAATGCAAGGTCTTGAATTAAATGATTTTAAGGAAAGTCAAATTAAATCTTTATCTGGAGGAGAAAAAACTCGTGTAACACTTGCTAAATTATTATTAGAAGAGCCTGATTTACTGATACTAGATGAGCCAACTAACCATTTAGATATATTATCTATTGAATGGTTGGAGGAGTATTTGAAAAAATATGGTAAATCTTTTTTACTTGTTTCTCATGATAGAATATTTCTTGATTCAGTATGTAATAAAATATATGAATTAGAAAGAGGAAAAGTTGAACAATATAATGGTAATTTTTCTGATTTTGTAATCCAAAAAGAATTGATTTTAAAAGGTGAAATAAAGCGTTTTGAAAAAGAAACTGAAAAAATAAAAAAGATGGAGGAATATATAACAAGATTTAAAGCAGGAATAAAAGCAAAGCAAGCAAGAGGTAGACAAAAGATACTCGATAGATTAAATAGAATGGATGATCCAGTATTTAATCCGAATAGAATGAAACTTAAGTTTGATATATCATCAAGTTCAGCAGATAGAGTTTTAAGTGTGAAAAATCTTTCTAAAAGTTTTGATGGTAAAAAAGTATTAAATAATATTTCATTTGATATGTATAAGGGGGATAAAGTTGGAATAATAGGTAAAAATGGTATAGGAAAATCTACTCTCTTAAAAATACTTATGGGTATAAAAAATCAAGATGATGGTGAATTTAAATTTGGAGAAAGAGTAAAGTTGGGATATTATGATCAAGATCATCAAAATTTATTTCCTGAAAACAATATATTACAAGAAATAAATACATCTTTAAATTATACAGAAGAATATTTAAGAAGTAAGGCAGCGAGCTTTCTTTTTGTTGGAGATGATGTTTTAAAACCTGTTTCAAAACTTTCTGGTGGAGAAAAAGTTAGACTTTCTTTATTAAAACTTTCTGAACAAAAAGGAAATCTTTTATTATTAGATGAGCCTACTAACCATTTAGATATATATTCAATAGAAGTTCTAGAAGATGCTTTAATAGATTATGAAGGTTCTTTATTATTAGTATCTCATAATAGACATTTTATAAATTCTGTTTGTAATAAAATATATTATTTATCAGAAGATGGTCTTGAAGAATTTAAAGGAAATTTTGATGAGTATAAGATGAAAATATCTGAAAAAGAATTATATAATAATAAAAATAAAGAAGAATCTGATTATTTTAAACGTAAAGAAGAAAAAAAACTTGAAAGTTCAAGAAAAAAAGAGTTAGAGAAAATAGAAAAAAACATAGAAGAAATAGGAATAAGAATAGAAAAATTAAATTTAAATATGGATGAAGCAGGAAAGAAAAATGATTTAGGTTTAATGCTTGAAATTCAGAAAGAATTAGATGATTTAAAAATATTAGAAGATGAACTTTTAGAAAAATGGACAAATTTTTCTGATTAAATTGTAATTAGATTTGTTAAGTGATATAATTAATATAAACTAAGAAATGAAAAGAGGGTTTTAAATGAAAAAACTTGATTGTTTATCAAACCTTATAGGTAGGAAAATAGATATATTAGATTATGATTTTAAAGTTACGATGGATTCTAGAAAAGCAGATAAAAACACACTATTTTTTGCTATAAATAAAGGTAATGAGTATGCAAAAGAAGCTGAAAATAAAGGTGCTTTTGTAATTTATGATAATAAAAATATAGAAATAAAAAATGGATTTTTAGTAGAAAATACAATTAAATTTATGCAAGAATTTGCAAAAGAGTATAGAGATAAAAAAGATTTTGTGGTTATAGGTATAACAGGGTCTAATGGTAAAACTACTGTTAAAGATATACTTTACTCTGTTCTTGTTGATAAAGGTGAAAAAGTTTATAAAACACAAGGTAATTACAATAATCATATAGGTATGCCTTATACTATACTTTCAGCTAAAGATGAAGATAAATACCTTTTACTTGAGATGGGGATGTCAGCTTTAGGAGAAATAGATTTACTTGCAAGTATAGCAAAACCTGATTATTCTATAATAACGAATATAGGTCAATCACATCTTGAATATCTAAAAACAGAAGAAAATGTATTCAAGGCAAAAAGTGAAATAATAAAACATACTAAAAAAATTGTTTTTGTAAATGGAGAAGATAAATATTTATCTACTTTGAGTGGAGAAAATATATTTAAAGTAATAAAAGAATATACTAAAACAAATTTATTTGGGGAACATAATCAAGTAAATATTTCTATAGTTAAAAGTTTATTAGAAAAAATAGGATATAAAGATTTAAATTTTGGGAATATTAGACTTACTTCTGGTAGGTATCAAGAAATTGAAGGTAAATATAGATATATAAATGATGCATATAATGCTTCGCCTCTTTCTATGAGTGCATCAATTTTAACTTTTTCTGAAATGTATAATGAAGATTATAAAATAATTGTTTTAGGGGATATGCTTGAATTAGGGGATAATGAAATAAAATTCCATGAAGATATATCATATGATTTAGATAAGGCAAAATATGATAGATTATATTTATATGGACCTAGAATGAAATATTTATATAAAAAATTAAAAGATTTAGAATATGTAAATGTATACTGGTTTGAAGATAAGGAAGAAATAAAGAAAGATATAAATAATATAAAAGTTAATAAAAAAATAACAATTCTATTAAAAGGTTCTAGGGGAATGCGTATGGAAGAAGTTATGGAAGGGATTGATTAATGTTATATTTAATTCAAAGTTTATTTTTAGATAAGTTGCCTTATTTAAGAGTTTTTAAGTCAATAGCGATAAGAATGGGGATTGCTTTTTTTATCTCATTTATATTTATGTTAGTGTTAGGTAAACCGTTTATAAAATGGTTAAAGAAGAAAAAATTTGGAGACAGTATAAGAGAAGATGGACCTGATACACATTTTTCAAAAGCAGGGACACCTACTATGGGTGGATTATTAATAATAACTTCTATGTTATTTTCTATGATTATAACAGGTAATTTTAATAATAAATTTACTATATTTTTATTCTTTATGACTATAATATTTTCAACTATAGGGTTATATGATGATTATTTAAAATTAACTCAAAGTAAAAAAGGGCTTTCAAGTAAGAAAAAATTGATAGCACAAACAATTATGACTTTTATAGTATTTGCCTTTGTATATATAGGAGGATTGGTTAATGATACAATAGATTTTTCAATAATTAATCCTTTTGTTAAAAATTCATATATACATTTAGGACCGATTTTATTTTTCATATTTATGTTCTTTATTATAGTTGGGACATCAAATGCTGTTAATTTAACAGATGGATTAGATGGTCTATCTGGGACTCAGATTATAGTTGTAAGTACAACACTTATGTTTGTGGCATATACTGTTGGACAATATAACTGGGCTGAATATATAAATGTATATTATGTAAGAGATGCAGGAGAAATAGCAGTATTCTTAGCTTCTCTTGTAGGTGGAGTTATGGGATTTGTTTGGTATAATTTTTATCCAGCTCAAATGTTCATGGGAGATGTAGGTTCTTTAACTATTGGAGGTTTATTAGGTACAATATTTATATTAATAAAACAAGAATTATTATTACCTATAATGGGATTAATATTTATAGCAGAAGCACTTTCAGTAATTATACAAGTTTATTCATATAGAAAATATAAGAAAAGGGTATTTTTAATGGCGCCTATACATCATCATTTTGAAAAAATGGGATTGCCTGAAAGTAAAATAACAATAAGATTTTTCATAGTTACTATAATAACGTGTATAATAGCTTTAATGATTTTAAAAATTAGATAGGGGATGTATTTATGATTATAGTATTTGGTGCAGGAATAAGTGGTTTAGGAGCTGTTAAGCTTTTAGAATCAAAAGGCAAAGAAGTGGCTTTAATAGATGATAAAGTTTCTAAATTAAAAACTGAAGATGGACTACGTTTTATAGAAGAAAAAGAAATAGAGTATATAGTTAAATCTCCTGGAATTTCTTTTAAATCTAAATTAATAACTAAAGCTATGGAAAAAAATATACCTATATATTCAGAAATAGATATAGCTTATGAGTATATGGATAAAAATATAGAGATAATAGCATTTACAGGAACGAATGGTAAAACTACGACTTGTACTAAAACTTATGAATTATTTAAAAAAGCTGGTTTTAGAGTTGAACTTGGTGGAAATGTTGGTAAATCTTACGCTGAAATAGTTTATGAAAATAAAGAATTAGACTATATTGTTTTAGAATTAAGTAGTTATCAGTTAGAACATAGTCCAAAAATCAAACCTAAAATTGCCGGAATAATAAATTTAACACCTGATCATTTAAGTAGATATGATAGTATAGAGGATTATTATTTAACTAAATTTAATATTTTTAGAAATCAAGATAAAAAAGATTATGTTATAGTAAATATGGAAGATAATAATTTTATATCTCTATCAGATAAGGTTAAAGATAGTGAAAATTATACAAAACCTAAAAGACTTTTTGTTAGTAAACAGGATAAAGGTAATATATTTATTCATGAAACAGATATATATATTATGAAAGATTTATCATCTAGATATAATCCTAAATTTAATATACATCAACAGGCTGAAGTTTTAATGAATAAAGATGAAATAAGTCTTAAAGGTGAACATAATTTAGAAAACACACTTTTCATAATAGCTGCAGCTAAAATTTGTAATATACCTAATAAAGTTATAAAAAATTTTTTAGTTGAAACAAAAAGTATAGAACATAGAATGGAAGAGTTCTTTAAAATATCAGAAAGTATATTTGTTAATGATTCAAAAGGAACTAATGTAGATTCTACAATAAAAGCTATTAATTCATATAAAGAAGATGTATGTTTAATATGTGGAGGAGAAGATAAAAAAGTTCCTTTAGAAGAATTAGCTAAATCTATAAAAAATAAAGTTGAATTTACTTTTATTTATGGAGAAAATAGATTTCTTATTGAAAACGAATTAAAAAAAGTAGGGTATAATAAATATAAATTATTTGAAACAGTGGATGAATGTATAGATAATATAAAAGAAAGTTATAAATTTGATATTAAAAGATATTTTCTATTTTCACCTGCTACTTCAAGTTTTGATCAATTTGCTAATTTTGAAAAAAGAGGCGAATATTTTAAAAATATAGTATTTAAAAAGTTGGGCGATATTAATGTATAAATTTTTGAAAATATCAGATAGAAAGGGATTAATAACATACTTTTTAGTTTGTATAATTGCTTTATCTTTTGTAGGGATTTTAAATCAATATAGTTTAAGTGTTCCTGAAGATTTAAAAAATTCTTTAGGAAGAACTTTTTATTGGACAGCAATGAAACATCTTGTATTTATCATTTGTGGGCTTAGTTTGTTATTTTTTGTTTTGATATCAAAGTTAGATTTGCTTGATAAAATTTTTAATAACGATATAATTCTTTTTTTATTTTTATTGATTAGTATAGGGTCAGTTATTACAGTTCCATTTTTTGGAAAACAGGTAAATGGAGCAAGAAGATGGTATGATTTAAAATTTTTTAACTTTCAACCTTCAGAATTTTTGAAAATATTTATTATACTTTCTGTAGCTCTTTTAATACAATATATGTATGTTACAATTAAAAAGAATAGGACAATTTATATTTTTTCTATTTTTAAAGTAACAAAAATTGGACTTACATATTTTTTATCATTTATTTTTGTACTTGTACTTTGTGGTTTCATATATCGTTCTCATGCTTTATCTTCAGCGTTGCAAATAATTTTAATATTTTTGGTTATGTATTCTTTTTATGATGCAATACCATATATTTATGTATTTTTGACAACAATATTTGTAGGATTAGCAGGAGTTGGAGGTATATTAAGTACGGCTTATAGAAGGGATAGATTAGGATTAACAGAACAAGCTCAACTTTCTTTAAAATCAATAGCAAGAGGTGGTATAAGAGGCGCTGGATATCAGGAAGGACTTTCACGTAATTTTTATCTTCCTGAAGTTCAAACAGATTATGTATTTGCTGGATTTGCTGAAGAATGGGGATTTATTGGATTTATTTTTATTTTATTTCTAATTTTATTTTTAGTTTTATTACTATTTTATGCAAGTAATTTTACAAAAACTATATTTGAAAAAATGGTTTTAATAGGAACGGCAGTAATGATATTAAATCAAACTATATTACACATGTTGATAAATTTATCTTTAGCACCATCAACAGGTGTTACATTACCTTTTTTAAGTTATGGAGGTACATCTACAGGAGTTCTATACATTATGCTTGCTATTTGTTTAAGTATAATGTTGAAATTTAATGATTATTTGGAGGTTTAAATATGAGTAAAATATTAATAACAACAGGAGGTACAGGAGGTCATATATATCCTGCGCTTTCTGTAGCAGATAAATTAAAAGAAAAAGGTCATGATATTGTATTTATAGGTACAAAACATAGAATGGAAAAGGATTTAATACCTAATAAGGGTTATAAATTTTATGGTTTAGATGTTATACCTATAAAATCTATATCAGGAATGTTAAAACTTTTAAAAAGTATATTTGATGCAAGAAATATACTTAAGGAAGAAAATGTAGATTATGTTATAGGATTTGGAAACTATATTTCTATTCCTTCTTTAATCGCAGCTAAAACTTTGAATAAAAAAATATATTTACAAGAACAAAATGTTAGTATGGGTCAAGCTAATAGATGGTTTTTCCCTTATGCAGAAAAAGTATTTTTAGCCTTTTCTGAAACTCTTAGAAGTGTTGGAGATAAGTATAAAAATAAATTTGTGGTTACTGGAAATCCTTTGAGAAATGAATTTTATCAAATTTCAAAAGAGGATGCACGTAAGTCTTTGAATATACCTCAAGATTCTAAAGTTTTAGTTGTTATGGGAGGTTCACTTGGTGCCAAAAATATAAATGAAGCAGTAAAGAAAAAGATAGATTTATTTGAAGGAAATAAAATAATATATTGGGCAACGGGTAAAGAATTATATAAATACTATGTTAACGAAGTAGATGAGGGAGAAAATGTAGTAGTTGTACCATATTTTGAAGATTCGTATAATATAATGGCAGCTGCAGATTTACTTTTATGTCGTGCGGGAGCCTCTACAATATCTGAAGTTATAGAACTTGAAAAGCCTACTATACTGATTCCGTATAATTATGTGGGACAAAAAGAAAATTCTGAAATATTAGAAGGTATAAATGCAAGTAAAGTATATACAAATGAAGAAGTTGATATTGCGGTAGAAGATGCTATTAAATTATTAGATGATAAAAATATGTTAGAATTTATGAGTGAAAATATTAAAGAAATTAAACCAGGAAATGCTGTAGATAATATATCTAAGTATTTTGAATAAAATCAGGAGTTTTAATACTCTTGATTTTTTGAATAATCAAGGAGGCGTATGAGAAGGTTAATAATAATGTTTTTTATTAGTTTATTAGTAGCGTGTAGTAGTGTTGAAAATAATGTTAAAGACCATGCTAGTTTACAAGAACCTAAGAAAAAAGTTGAAATATTTGTAGAAGATAATCCTGAAAATCAAGTGTATATATTTGAAAGTATGGTAAATAAAGAAACTTTAGATAAAATAAAAGTATTAAATGGTGCGACTGTTAATAATATATCCAAAGAGACAGAAGGTAGTGCAACTAAAGATCATGCTGAAAAAGTTGTCAAAGCTTTTGCTGACACTAATTTAGATTTTAAATTAAATAGTAATGATGAATTAGATGGAAGAAGGATTAAAGTAAATATAGGCTCTTTTGCAGATTACGATGAAAGATACGATGCCAAGGGTATAATAAATATGTCTTATGGATATACCGTATATAGTAATAGAATGAAAGGATTAAATAGTGATTCTACATACTTTGATAAACCTTTAGATGATAATTTTTCAAATGAGTATGATTATTTTATAGATGAATTTTCAAACGCATTATTTGATAAGGATTATAATAAAAATAACCAGTTGAAGATTAAATCATTAGGGAATGAAGGAGATGAAGACATTGAAGATTATTTTACTACTAGTATAGCTCATACACTTTATCAAGTTTTATCTCCAGAAATGCAAAAATTAGCAAGAAGTGAGGTTATACAAGTAAAAAATATGTATAATCCGAGTGGGCCTCTTAAGCTTCGTTTAAACAGTATAACAAGATTAGGGTATGAAGATAATCATGTAACACTTGAAAATGGGAACAAATATTATGAAGTAGAAAATGAAAGACATAATTCTAAACCATTTTTACTTAGATCAAATACTGTTGTAGATGCTGGATTTATAGATGATGAAACTGGTTCTAGTTTTGCTGCCCCACATATAACAAGGCTTGCTTATGAAATAAAAAGAAAATATCCGTTTTTGACGTATAATCAAGTTAAACAAGTTATTCTTACAACTACAGATAGTGATGGAAGTGGATATTTAAGTGATAAAATAGGTTGGGGTGTGGCAAACAATAAAAGAGCATTGAAAGGGTTTGGAGCATTTAATGCCGGTCTTATAGAAGAAATGAAATTTTTTGAAGATAATTCAAAAATTTTTGAAAAGGATGATACAGGTAAAATAAATTTTTATGAGTATTTAAATATACCTAATGGAAGTTATACATTTGAAAATAATATAGGCGGCGGATTAAAAGGTGATGGTAATAATACAGGAAATATTTACTATAAATTAAAAGGAAGAAAAGAAAATTCAGGGCCTAAAGAAAATTTTGAAATAAGATTACCAAAAGTTCTTGATAGCGAAAAGAATTATTATGAAAATGTAGCTAGTGCAGGACTTAGAAAAGATGGTAAAGGAGAACTTATTCTTACAGGAAAACAGGAATATAAAGGAAAAACTCAAATTTTTGACGGTAGTTTAGTGCTTAAAAATGACTCCTTATCAAAATATGAAGTTTTTAAAGATGCTAAATTAACATTAGATGGTAAAAATTTAAATATAAATAATGATATAGTATCTGATGGAATTGTAGAATTTTTGGCTAATAAAACAAATTTAAAAGAATATAGTGCTTCACCTAACTCTGAAACAATAATACATACAAATAAGAAAATAGTGAGTGATAAATTTATTGTTAAAGGTAAGTTAAAACTTGATTTTGGTGAAATTTTGAATTTAGATGGTAGCTCTATAATAGAATCAAAATATATAGATTTATCAAAATCTGAGATTAAAAATTTATTTCTTGAAAAAAAATTGTTTTTAAATAATAAACTTACAGTTAATGATATATGGAGAAGTTTGAAAGATTTATCGGAAAGTGAAAAAAGAAATATACCTAGTTATGATATAAATAAGAAAAAGTTTTTTGATTCTTTTACTAAAAATGGATATTCACCTACTTTATTTACAAGTGTTTTAAATCTTTCAAGTGATAATAAAGAAAAGGCTATATCTCAAATATTTACTGATAATTACACATCGTTTATAACTAATTTATTTGAAATAGCTAATAATGTATCTATTAATCAAAGTTCAAATTTAATGGATATCATAAATAAAAATAAAACTTTTTACTATAATCCAAGTGTTGTAACGAATTTATTTAAAAAAGATAATTATACCTCTTTTTCTAATGTGTTGGTTTCAAATATTGTGGGTACAGATTTTACTTTAAATGATAATATTAGATTAGGATTATTTTTAGGGAGCCATAATAATTCATTAACTTTTGAAAATGATTCTAAATTTATTTCTAAAAATTATCAATTAGGAATAAAAATTGGGAGTAACATAGGAAATTTACTAATTTCAAATACTTCATCATATATATATTCTTCTTCTGATGTTAATAGAAAAGTAAATGGGGAAGATAAAAAAACTAATATTACATCAAATTTAATGACAAATGATTTAGAAATAGGTTATATTTTTGGTTTAGATAATTCAAAAATTCTTCCTAGTATAAATTTTGGAGTTCAAAATTTAAAGGTTAATAAATTTAAAGAAAAAGGTAAAATTTTAAATGTTGAAATGGAAAATAATAGTGTTGTAAAATTTAAAGTGGGAGCTAATTTAGATATTTTAAGTGCTTTAAATAAAAATGTTGAACTAATAAATAATTTTAAATTTTCTTCATATTTAAATGAAACTGTAAATCTTAAAGGTAAATTAGGAGGTATAGAAACTGAATTTTCTGGTAAAAATTTAGAAAAGTATTTATTTGAATATAGATTAGGAATTAATTTGAAAAAAAATAATTTTAAAATAAATATGAATTTTGGCATAAATAATCAAAATAATATTAAAGCTGAATTTAAAATTAAATATGAAATTTAAAAAATTTATTTGAAAAATAAGTGTATTTAATCTTGTGAAAATAGGGTTAAATACACTTTTTATTGATGTGTTATATAATTTTATAATTTAAAAAATAAAAAAAATTTATTTCTATATTGACATAAAGAATAAAATATGATAATATATTTATTGTCCAAAAGAGATAACGGTGTATAGCGCAGCTCGGTAGCGCACTTGCCTTGGGAGCAAGGGGTCACAGGTTCAAATCCTGTTACACCGACCATGCGGGAATAACTCAGTTGGTAGAGTGTCAGCCTTCCAAGCTGAATGTCGCGAGTTCGAACCTCGTTTCCCGCTCCATTTTTTTTATGGTGACCGTAGTTCAGTTGGTAGAGCGCCAGTTTGTGGATCTGGTTGTCGCGGGTTCAAGTCCCGTCGGTCACCCCATATAATATGCATGAGTGGCGAAATTGGTATACGCACTAGACTTAGGATCTAGCGTCTCCGACATGTGGGTTCGAGTCCCACCTTGTGCACCATTTTAAATGATATTCATTTGAATAGCTAAAGACAGTAGGTGTAAAGTAAATCCTACCGAGGTATATTCGAGTATGTTATAAATATACTTAACCTCGTCCAGTAGTAATACTGGTTTTTTAAATTTTAAGGAGGTGACAAAGATGGCATCAAAGGCAAATTTAGAAGCAGTTGAAGCATTGACAGAAAAACTACGTAATGCAAAAGCAGTAGTATTTGTTGATTATAAAGGTATTACAGTTAATGAAGATACAGAATTAAGAAATGAAGCTAGAAAAGCTGATGTTGAATATTTTGTAGCAAAAAACAGATTATTCCAAATAGCATTAAAAAATGTAGGGATAGAAGCTGAAACTAAAGAATTAACTGAAGGAACAACTTCATTCGTATTAGGAAAAGAAGATGGAGTTGCACCATCAAAATTAATCTATGATTTCTCACAACAATTTAAAGGAGAAAAATTAAAGATTAAAGGTGGAATAATAGATGGGAAAATAGCTGATAAAGCTATGGTAGAAGCATTGGCTAAGTTACCATCAAGAACAGAAATGTTAGGAATGACAGCTTACGGATTATTATCAGGTGTAAGAATGTTAGCAGTAGCATTAACTAATGTAGCAGAACAAAAAGAAGCTTAATAATTAAAAGAAAATATAGGAGGAAATAAAATGGCATTCAATAAAGAACAATTTATAGAAGATTTAAAAGCAATGACAGTATTAGAATTAAAAGAAGTTGTAGAAGCAATAGAAGAAACTTTTGGAGTATCAGCACAACCAGTTGCAGTAGCAGGTGCAGGAGTAGCAGCAGAAGCTGCTGAAGAAAAATCTTCATTTGATGTAGTATTAACTGCAGCAGGTGGAAATAAAATAGCAGTTATTAAAGAAGTAAGAGCAATCACTGGATTAGGATTAAAAGAAGCTAAAGACTTAGTTGATAACGGTGGAGCAGTTAAAGAAGGAGCTTCAAAAGAAGAAGCTGAAGAAATCAAAGGTAAATTAGAAGCAGCTGGAGCTAGCGTAGAATTAAAATAATAATTTATCAATAATACAATGGAATAGACATCCACTTAGGTGAGATGTCTTTTCCACATTATTATCAAATCATTTCAATTCACTACAAAATTGTAGTTTTTAAATTTAAAATATCATAATGATAACAATTCTTAGTATATCAATGTATATATTTTCACAGGAGGATAAATGAATAACAAACTAATAAATAGATATAGTTTTGGTAAAATAAAAGATAGAGGGCATATGCCTAATTTTTTAGAATTCCAATTAGATTCATATGAAGACTTCTTACAAGTTAAAAGAGAATCTTTTTCAAGAGAAGATAAAGGGCTTGAGTCAATTTTTAGAGAAGTATTTCCAATAGAATCAAGTAATGGAATTTTAAAATTAGAATATTTAGGATATGAAATTCATGATAACGATGTTCCTTTAAATGATGAATTAGAATGTAAAAAAAGAGGTAAAACATATTCAGGTCAATTGAAAGTAAAATTAAGATTGACTAATAATAAAACAGGAGAAATAAAAGAAACTTTAGTTCATTTTGGAGATATACCATTGATGACAGATAAGGCTACGTTTATAATAAACGGAGCAGAAAGAGTTGTTGTTTCTCAATTACATAGATCACCAGGTATAACTTTTAATAAAGAGTTAAATATACAAACTGGTAAGGATATGTATATAGGTAAGATAATACCATATAAAGGAACTTGGCTTGAATTTGAGACAGATAAGAATGATGTTCTAAATGTAAAAATAGACAGAAAGAAAAAAGTTTTAGTTTCAGTATTTTTAAAAGCTGTTAAATTCTTTGAAAATAATGCTCAAATTATGGATGAATTCTTTAGTATAAAAGATTTTAATATTAAATCAATATTAGATAAGTATAGCGATATAGAAGAAGCTAAAGGAGTTATAAGAACAGAAATAGAAGGTTCATTCATTAATGAAGATGTAATAAATGAGGAAACTGGAGAATTAATTTTAGAAGCAGAAACATATATAGATGAAATAGTAGTAGATGAGTTATTAGCTAAAGGAATAGAAGTTGTTAAAATATGGGAAGTAAAACCTGAAGATAGAATGATAGCTAAATCTATAAAAGATGATGAAACTACAAATTCTGATGAAGCAGTAGTTGAAGTATTTAAAAAATTAAAACCTGGAGATATAGTAACTGTTGAAAGTGCATATAATCTAATAATTCCAATGTTCTTTAATTCTCAAAGATATGATTTTGCCCCAGTTGGTAGATATAAAATAAATAAGAGATTAAAGATAAATGGAGAAGTAAATGATGAAGAAATTACATTAACTAAGAGAGATGTAATAGAAACTATAAACTATATAAAAGTTCTTTACAATGGTGGAGGAACTACAGATGATATAGATAATCTTTCAAATAGACGTGTAAGAGGTGTTGGAGAGTTATTATCTATACAAATAAAAGGTGGAGTTGCAAAAATGTCTAAAATGGTTAGAGAGAAAATGCAAACTCAAAATATTGAAACATTAACACCTCAAAGTTTATTAAATACTAAACCATTAAATGCTTTAATATTAGAATTCTTTGGAAGTGGACAATTATCACAATTTATGGATCAATCTAATCCACTTGCAGAATTAACGCACAAAAGAAGAATATCAGCCCTAGGACCTGGAGGATTATCAAGAGATAGAGCTGGATTTGAAGTGCGTGACGTACATAATTCACATTATGGAAGAGTTTGTCCTATAGAAAGTCCAGAAGGACCAAATATAGGATTAATAGCATCTCTTTCAACTTATGGTAAGGTTAATAAATATGGGTTTATTGAAACACCATTTGTTAAAGTAAAAAATGGAATAGCAAATTTTGATGATATTAATTATGTAGGTGCAGATGAAGAAGAAGGGTTATTCATAGCACAAGCAGACACAAGAGTTGATGAAAATGGTAGATTATTAGATGATGAAGTAACTTGTCGTTATGGTGATGAAATAGTTCATGTTAAAAAAGAACAAGTTGATTTAATGGATGTTTCTCCTAAACAAATAGTTTCAGTTTCAGCAGGTCTTATACCTTTCTTAGAACACGATGATGCAAACCGTGCACTTATGGGTTCAAACATGCAAAGACAAGCAGTTCCTTTACTTAAAACAGAAGCACCTTATGTAGGAACAGGTCTTGAAAGAAAAGTTGCTGTTGATTCAGGAGCAGTACTTGTATCAAAATCTGATGGTATAGTAACTTATGTGGATGCAAACAAAGTTATAGTAACAGATGATAAAGGTAATGAATATTTACATAGACTATTAAATTTCGAAAAATCTAACCAATCTATGTGTTTACATCAAAAACCAATCATAGATTTAGGCGAAAAAGTTAAAAAAGGTGATATATTAGCTGATGGACCATCAACAGCAGGTGGAGATTTAGCTTTAGGTAAAAATATATTATTAGCATTTATGCCTTGGGAAGGATATAACTTCGAGGATGCAATATTAATTTCTGAAAGATTGAGAAAAGATGATGTATTTACATCACTTCACATAGAAGAGTTTGATATAGAAGCAAGAACGACTAAACTAGGTGAAGAAGAAATAACAAGAGAAATACCTAATGTTTCAGATGAAGCTTTAAGAAACTTAGATGAAAATGGTATAATTCGTGTTGGGGCTTATGTAGAACCAGATGATATATTAGTAGGTAAAGTAACACCTAAAGGTGAAACTGAACCACCTGCAGAAGAAAGATTGTTAAGAGCTATTTTTGGAGAAAAAGCTAAAGATGTTAGAGATACTTCGTTAAGATTACCACATGGTGTTAAAGGAACAGTAGTAAGTGTTTTAGTTCTTTCTAAAGAAAATAAAGATGAATTGAAAGCAGGAGTAAATAAGGTAGTACGTATATATGTAGCTGAAAAGAGAAAAATAATGGTAGGAGATAAGATGTCAGGAAGACACGGAAATAAAGGAGTCGTATCTCGTGTTCTACCTGTTGAAGATATGCCACATTTAGAAGATGGTACACCAATAGATATTTGTTTAAACCCATTAGGGGTTCCATCACGTATGAATATAGGACAAGTACTAGAAGTTCACTTAGGACTTGCTATAGGTGATATGGATAAATATATAGCTACACCAGTATTTGATGGTGCGAGTGAAGAAGATGTTAAAAATTATTTAGAAGAAGCTGGATATCCAAGAACTGGTAAAGTTAAATTGATTGATGGAAGAACGGGAGAATATTTTGATAATCCTGTAACTGTAGGAAGAATGTATATGCTAAAACTTCACCACTTAGTAGAGGATAAAATGCATGCTAGAGCTATTGGACCTTATTCTTTAGTTACACAACAACCATTAGGAGGTAAGGCGCAATTTGGTGGACAAAGATTAGGAGAAATGGAAGTTTGGGCTCTTGAAGCTTATGGAGCATCAAATATATTACAAGAAATGTTAACTGTTAAATCAGATGATATTAATGGAAGAACTAAGACTTATGAATCTATAATTAAAGGTCAAGCAATGCCTGAGGCAGATGCACCTGAATCATTTAAAGTTTTAGTTAAGGAATTCCAATCTTTAGGATTAGATGTAAATCTATATGATAAAGAGGGTGCAAAAATAGCACTAGACAATAACTTTGAAGGTTAAGAATAAAATATAAGGAGGCTCATATTTTATGAGTATAAGAGATTTTGATAGTATTCAAATAAAACTTGCATCACCAGAGAAAATATTAGAATGGTCATTTGGTGAGGTTACAAAGTCAGAAACAATAAATTATAGAACATTGAAACCAGAAGCAGATGGACTATTTTGCGAGAAAATATTTGGACCAACTAAAGATTATGAATGCACTTGTGGTAAACATAAGAAGATGAAAGATAAAGGAACAGTATGTGAAAAATGTAAGGTAATGATAACAACTTCTAAAGTTAGAAGAGAAAGAATGGGTCATATTAAACTTGCAACACCTATAGCACATATATGGTACTCTAAAGGTACACCAAATAAGATGAGTTTACTTTTAGGTATAAGTACTAAAGATTTAGAATCTGTTTTATATTTTTCAAGATATATAGTAATAGATGGTGGAAATACAGAATACACTAAATATTCAATAATTAAAGAGCAACAATATAGAAACGCAATAGAAAATGGTAATGTTGGAACTTTTTCTGCAAAAATGGGTGCTGAAGGTATACTTGAATTATTGAAAGAATTAGATCTTAAAGTATTAGAAAAAGAATTAGAAAATGAGATTGAAAATGAAAATTCAACTCAAAAAAGAAAAAAATCAGTAAAAAGATTAAAAATAGTTAGAGATTTCATTACTTCTGGGAATAAACCAGAATGGTTAGTATTAACTATACTTCCAGTAATGCCAGCTGATTTAAGACCATTAGTACAATTAGATGGAGGAAGATTTGCTACATCTGATTTAAATGATTTATATAGAAGAGTTATTAATAGAAATATTAGACTTGAGAAATTGATGGAATCTCATGCACCAGAAATAATGATAAGAAATGAAAAACGTATGTTACAAGAAGCAGTAGATGCTTTAATAGATAATGGAAGACGTGGAAAACCAGTTCTTACTCAAACAAATAGAGAATTAAAGTCTTTATCAAATATGCTTAAAGGTAAGCAAGGAAGATTTAGACAAAATCTTCTTGGTAAACGTGTGGATTATTCAGGAAGATCTGTTATTGTTGTAGGACCTAATTTAAAAATTAATCAGTGTGGATTACCTAAAAAGATGGCACTTGAGTTATATAAACCATTTTTAATGAGAGAATTAGTTAAAAGAGGACTTTCAAGTAATATTAAAACAGCTAAAAAAATGGTTGAAGAAGAAAACGAAGCAGTTTGGGAATTGATAGAAGAAATTATTAAAAATCACCCAGTTCTTTTAAACCGTGCCCCAACTTTACATAGATTGTCAATACAAGCATTTGAACCTACATTAATAGAAGGAAAAGCTATTAGACTTCATCCTCTTGTATGTTCAGCTTTCAACGCCGATTTTGATGGTGACCAAATGGCAGTTCACTTAGTATTATCACCAGAAGCTCAAGCAGAAGCAAAATTACTAATGCTTGCAACTAATAACATTATAGCACCATCAAGTGGTAAACCTATAGCTGTACCATCTCAAGATATGGTTATGGGATGTTACTATATGACAAAAGAAAAACCTGGTGAATTTGGAGAAGGAATGCAATTCTCTAGTATGGATCAATTAATAACAGCTTATCAAAGTAAGAAAGTTGGTACTCATGCACCAATTACAGTAAGAGTAAATGGTCAAATTATAGCGACAACAGCAGGTAGAATAATGTTTAATCTAATGTTGCCTGAAGAAATAAGAGACTATACTGTAACTTATGGTAAAGGAGAACTTGCTAAATTAATAGCTCAACTTTATGATAATTATGGTTTTGAAAAAACATGTGAATTGATAGATAAAATTAAAGAATTTGGATATCACTACGGTACAACAGCAGGAATAAGTGTTGGAATAGAAGATTTAGAAATACCAGAAAGCAAAAAATCTATATTAGAAGAAGCAGATCGTGAAGTTGCAGAAATAGAAAGTGCTTATAAAGCTGGAGAAATAATAAATGAAGAAAGATATAGAAAAATAGTTAAAGTTTGGTCAAAAGCTACAGATGATGTAACAAATGCTATGATGGATAATCTTGATCAATTTAATCCGGTTTATATGATGGCAAACTCTGGAGCCAGAGGTAACATATCACAAATGCGTCAACTAGGTGGAATGCGTGGGATGATGGCAAATACTAAAGGAGAAATTATAGAAATACCTATTAAGGCTAACTTTAGAGAAGGTCTAACAGTTTTAGATTACTTTATGTCATCTCATGGAGCGAGAAAAGGACTTGCCGATACAGCCTTGAGAACTGCCGATTCAGGATATTTAACAAGAAGACTTGTTGATATTTCACATGAATTAATAATTAATAAAGAAGATTGTGGATGTCATGGAGAAGGTATAGAAGTTGGAGATCTAATATATGAAGGTAAAGTTATAGAAAAACTTGAAGAAAGAATATATGGTAGATATTTAGCTAATGATTTATATAATTCTAACGGAGAATTAATAGCTCCTGCTAATACTTTAATTACAAAAGAATTAAATAAGAAAATAAAAGAAGAAAATATTACTATGGTTAAAATGCGTAGTCCTTTAACTTGTAAACTTGATAAGGGTGTATGTAAAAAATGTTATGGTATGGATTTATCTAACCATAAAGAAGTTCTTTTAGGAGAAGCAGTAGGAGTTATAGCAGCTCAATCAATAGGAGAACCTGGTACACAACTTACAATGCGTACTTTCCATACAGGAGGGGTTGCAACAAAGGCTGATGAACAATCAGAATATAGAGCAGATGAATCAGGTAAGATAATATTTGAAAATGTAGAATTATTCAAATATCCTGATACTGAAGAAATCATAAATGGTAAAAAAACTAAAGTAAAAGGTCAAGAAGTTGTTGTTTCAACTTCAGGTAAGGCTATACTAGGTAAATATCGTTATGAAGTTCCTTCAGGATCTATCTTAAAAGTAAAAGATGGAGAAAAAGTTAAAAGAGGTCAAGTAATACTTGAATTTGACCCTTATCAAACTCCAGTAATTTCTACAACAGCTGGTCGTATAGAATTTAGAGATATATATATTAAAGAAAATATAGATGTTAAATATGGAGTTACAGAAAGATTAGCTATTAAACCTATTGAAAGTACTCAAGTTAAACCAAGAATGATAGTATTTGATAATAAAGGTAAGAAAGTTAAAGAATATGATATAACATATGGGTCATATTTAATGTTTAAAGAAGGAGATACTATTAATCCTGGAGATATAATTGCTAAACTTCCAAAAACTGGAGGAGGTAATAAGGATATAACAGGAGGTCTTACAAGGGTTCAAGAATTATTTGAAGCTAGAAACTTAAAAGGTAAGGCAATACTTGCTGAAAAATCAGGAAGAATTACATTCTCTGACAAGATGAAAAAAGGTATGAGAATAGTTAGTATTATGGATGTAGATAATCCTGAACATGAATTAGCAGAATATGCTATACCTGCTGGAGAACATTTAATAGTTTCAAATGAAATGATAGTTAAAGCAGGAGATAAATTAACAGAAGGGCCTATATCTCCACACGATATATTAAAGATTAAAGGTGTAGTTGATGCACAACAATTTATACTAGAATCTGTACAAGGGGTATATAGAAGCCAAGGAGTTTCAGTTAATGATAAGCATATTGAAATAATAGTTAAACAAATGTTCCAAAAAGTTAAAATTGAAAATTCTGGTGATTCATTATTCTTAGAAGATGAATTAATAGATAGAAAAACTATAGAAATTGAAAATGCAAGATTAAGAAATAAAGGTAAAAAAGAAGCTGAATTTGTATCTGTAATTCAAGGTATAACAAAAGCTGCTGTAAATACTGAAAGTTTCATATCAGCAGCTTCATTCCAAGAAACAACAAAGGTATTAGCAAATGCTGCTGTTGAAGGTAAAGTTGATAAATTAGAAGGATTAAAAGAAAATGTAACTATAGGTAAGAAAATACCAGGAGGAACAGGATTTAAGAATTATAAAGATTTAAATATAGACTTAGGTGAAGTAGAAGAAGAAATATCAGATATAATAAAGGAATAATAAAAGGGGGATATATTTCCCCCTTAAATAAGGAGAATTAATGAGAGGTAAACTTTTTATTGTTTCAGGTCCATCAGGAAGTGGTAAATCTACAATAACTAAAATAGTTCGTGATAGATTAAATATACCTTTGGCAATTTCGGCAACTACAAGAGAAAAACGTAAAGGTGAAATAGAAGCTAAAGATTATTATTTTATAACTAAAGAAGAATTTGAAACAAAAATAGATAATAATGAATTTTTTGAATATGCTAATGTTCACGGTAATTATTATGGAACATTAAATTCAGAAATTGAAAAGAATTTAGATGAAGGTAGAAATGTAATACTTGAAATAGATGTTCAAGGTGGAGCTATTGCAAAATCTAAAAGAAATGATTCTGTTTTAGTTTTCTTTAAAGCACCAAGTCTTGATATTTTGGAAGAAAGACTAAGAAGTAGAAATACTGATAGTGATGAAGTAATACTTAAGAGACTGGAAAATGCAAAACAAGAATTAGAATATGAAAGATATTATGATTATTGTATTATTAATTATGAGATAGAAAAATCTTGTGAAGAATTAATAGAAATTATTAATAAGTAAGGGGAAAGTATGAAAAAAGATAGAATATCAGTTGATGAATTATTAAAAGTAATACCTAATAAATATGAATTAGCTATTTTAGCTGGTAGAGCAGCTAGAAAAGAATTTGTTGAAGGTGTAGAAAAATACAAGATTTTAGATAATGTTTTTGAAGAAATTTTAGAAGGTAAAGTAAAGATAGTAGAAAATGATTAATTAATATTGACTTTTTTAATTTACATATTATACTTATAATGGTGGAGGATGTGTGAACGAATTTAAATATATTTCCGACTTCAACAAGGTTATAGATGGAGTTGATATTGTAGAAGTAGTGGAAGAATTTGTTAGTTTAAGTAAAGATGGAAATTCATATGTTGGATTTTCACCTTTTAAAAATGAAAATACTCCATCATTTAAAGTAAATCCAAACAAAAAAATTTTTAAAGATTTTAGTAGTGGTATAGGTGGAGACGTAATACAATTTTACTCTATTATGAAAAAAATATCTAGAATGGATGCTATGAGAGAATTAGCTAAGAGATATAATATCAATATATCTAGGAATTATATTAGGGATAAATATTCTTTAGAACATAAGATATTAAATGATGCAGTTGAATTTTTTTCTAATAAATTTAAAGAAAGTAAAGTAGCTCAAGAATATATGATTAATAGAGGATATAATATCAAGGATTTAAAAGAATATTCTATAGGATATGCACCAGATAGTTGGAATGAACTATATGATGAATTAAAAATTAAGTATGATGAAAAGGTAATTCAATCTATTGGGCTAATTTCTCAGGATAGTTTAAATACAAAAAGATATTATGATAATTTTAGAAATCGTATTATTTTTCCTATATTTAATACTAAAAATCAAATAATAGCTTTAGGTGGAAGATATATAGGAGATGGAGATTCTCCTAAGTATATAAATTCTAGTGAAAGTAAGATATTTAATAAAAGTAATGAGTTATATGGTATATTTGATGGAGGAATGGCATTAAAACAAACAAAGTATGCAATATTAACTGAAGGATATTTAGATGTTTTGAGTTCTCATTTAAATGGGTTTAAAAATACAGTAGCTTCACTTGGTACTGCATTTACAGATGGTCAAGCAAAACTTTTAAAAAAATATGTAAATAGTATATTGATACTTTATGATAACGATGATGCAGGGAGACTTGCTACGATTAGAGCTATAGGTATATTAAATAAAAATGGGTTTTTAATAAGATGTCTTAATTTACCTGATGGTTTTAAGGATCCAGATGAATATTTTAAAAGTAATAATAAGAAAGATTTTATTTCTTTACTTAATGTTTCTGTAGATTCTTTTCAATATGTATTTAACGTATATAGTTTAGGTTTAAATTTAGATGAAATTAATTCTAAATTAGAAATAATAAATAGATTTAGAACATATTTTAAAGATATTAATAATAGAATAATTTTAAAAGATGAAATATTTAAATTATCAAAAATTCTAAAAATAGATTATGATGATTTAATAAAAGAATACAGTGATATTCTTGGTAAAGTTAAAAAAGAAGTTAATAAAAATAAAATTAATAATAAATTTGTAATAAATAATAAAAATAATAAAAGAGATATGTTAGAAAAAGTTACTTTAGAATTTCTTATTTCAAGTGATTCAAAATTTGAAAGATATGTTAGTATGATTTCAACGTTTAACTTTGAAAATGAAATATATAATGAATTAAATAGAAAATTAAAAAGTATAAGTTATAATACAAATAATATATATGATAATTTATATCTTTCCGAAGATGAGTATCAAGTTTTATCAGATTTAGTTTTTAATAAGATAGAAAATGTTGATGAAGATAGTTATTTTAGATTGTTACAAAGTTGGTTGAAACTATATTTAGAAGAAATAAAGGAAGAAGTAAATTTGTTGAAAGATATGGAAAAAATGATGGCATTATACAAAGTAAGTTTATTAACAAATAAATTAAATGTAACAGATTCAATAATGGACTTAGAGATTATTCATAAAGATATAATTGAATTAAGGAGAGTGTACGATGGCAGTAAACAATGAGAATATAAAAGAAAGCTTAGCCAATTTAATAAAAAAAGCAAAAGAAGAAAAAATTGTAAGCCGTGAAGAAGTTAATAAACTTATGAAGGGTATGTCACAAGATAAAATTGATATGACTTTTTTCAAATTATCTGAAATGGGTATAGAAATAGTTAATAAAATTTCAGATAAAACGAAGAAAATGGCTAAAAAAACTAAAACAGTTGATATAGTTGAAAAATTAGATATAAATGAAGAAGAAGTAGAAGAATTACTAAAGGAAGATTTTATACATGTTGGAGATTCAACTGATGTTGACGAACCTATAAAAATGTATTTAAGAGAAATAGGTCAAATTCCTTTACTTACTAATGAAAGAGAGTTAGAACTTGCTAAGAGAATTAGTGAGGGAGATGAAAGAGCAAAACAAGAATTAATGGAAGCCAATTTAAGATTAGTTGTTAGTATAGCTAAGAAACATACTAATCGTGGTCTTAAATTATTAGATTTAATTCAAGAAGGAAATATAGGTCTTATGAAAGCAGTAGAAAAATTTGAATCTAATAAAGGATTTAAGTTTTCAACTTATGCTACTTGGTGGATAAGACAGGCTATAACACGTGCTATAGCAGATCAAGGTAGAACTATAAGAATACCGGTACATATGATAGAAACAATAAATAAGATAAAAAAAGCTTCAAGAATACATTTGCAAGAAACAGGGAAAGAACCTACAGCAGATTATTTAGCTAAAACTGTAGAAATGCCAGTTGAAAAAGTTAAAAATATATTAGAAATGAATCAAGATCCAATATCTCTTGAAACTCCTGTTGGGAGTGAAGATGATAGTGAACTTGGGGATTTTGTTGAAGATGATAAATTCTTAAATCCACATGAAGCTACTGTAAGATCTGTACTTAAAGAAAAGCTTGATGAAGTTTTAAAGAAAGAATTAAACGAAAGAGAAGAACAAGTGTTAAGACTAAGATATGGTCTTGATGATGGAGCACCAAAAACATTAGAAGAAGTAGGAAAAATATTTGAAGTAACTAGAGAAAGAATACGTCAAATAGAAGTAAAGGCTATAAATAAATTAAAAAATATTAAAAAGAAAAAAGGTTTAGAAGAGTTTAGAAATTAGAAAAGCACTAGTAGAGATATATTCTTTACTAGTGCTTTTTGCATATATTCATTATAAAATTTTCAACTCCAACTTCAAAATCTATTTCTCCTGTTTTAATCATTAATTCAGTTTTAAAAGCAAGTTTTAAAAAATCAAGACATTCTTTTTTAGTAAATTTATTTAAAAATTCTTGTTTTTTAAAAACATAATAAGGTGAATAGGAATTAAATATATCTAAATTTTTAATAATTTCTTTAAAATTATTGTAATTATTATCTTTTATTTTTGAAACATGTAATTTATATATTAAATCAAAATCATTTACAAGAGAACTAAGTATACCCATGTGTTCTTTTATAGGAAAATTGATTTTTCTATTATTTAATATATCATTAGTTAATTCAAAAATTATAAATTTGGAAGTTTTAGATAAAATGGGCTTAATATTATCTAAAGAATACGGTTTTCCATTTAAAAAGTTATTGATTTTATCTAATTCATTTGTAATTAAATAGTAATCTTCTTCTAATAAGTCAAGTAATTGATTTGCTTCATTATCTTTTATTTTTAATTTTTTAGCAATATATTCTAAAAAGTTTTTTTTATTTATTTTAGTATCAAAAATAAAATGGTTATTAAATTTTTTTGTCAAATCATTGATTTTTTTATTTTCTTTAATACTGTTATATACTATTATAATCTCTTCGTTTGTATTTTCATGATTTTCAAGTTTTTCGAGTATTTGATGTAAATCTTTTATTTTTTCTGCATTTTTTAATAATACAATTTTAGGTTCTGAAAAAAGTGATCCGGAATTTATTTCGTTTAAAAAAAACTCAGAATTTGTTTCGTCAAATCTTGAAATATTATCTATATTTAATTTATTTAATAGTGCTTCTAGATATATAGTTTTAGAAGAAAGGCCTTGTATAAAATGTATCATTTATTTCCTCCTATAATTTCTTTAACCCTTTGTTTTAAAAAAGAGATATTTTCTTCAAACCAAGGATTTCTATTAAACCATCTAAAATTTAAAGGCGATGGATGAACTAAAGGTATATATTTAGGTAAATAAATTTTATAATTTTTAACTGTTTCAGTTAGATTTTTTTTAACTTTATTTCCTAAGTAATATTTTTGTGCATAAAATCCTATTAGTATTATAAGTTCAATATTAGGCATATTAGATATTAATAATTTATGCCATTTGTCTGCACATTCTAAGCGAGGAGGTAAATCTCCACTTTTACCTTTTCCTGGGTAGTAAAAATCTAATGGTAATACAGATATTAGTTTAGAATTATAGAAAAAATCACTATCAACTCCCAACCATTCTCTTAATCTTTCACCACTTTTGTCTTTAAAGGGAACACCTTGTTCTTGTGTTTTTAATCCAGGGGCTTGTCCTATTATTAATATTTTACTTTCTTTATATGCTGTAAAAATGGGGTTTATACCATTTTTTGTATATTTTAGATTATTATCATCTTCTATTATTTTTTTAGTAATTTCTTCAATATTCATATAACCACCTAACTATATTTTACTATAAATTGAAAAAAAAGTATACCTTTTAAACTATTATTTTTACTAACTTACCAAACGTTTTAAAAAATTATATTTACAACTGTCTATTACATATATGTATATTTTGTGGTATACTCATAATGAGAGGAGTATCATTAATATGAAAATGATTATACAAAAGGTACTAAGTGCAAAAGTAATATTTGAAGATAATAGTTTTAATAGCATAGATGATGGACTTTTAGTTTACCTAGGTGTACATAAAGATGATACAGAAAAAGATATAGATCTTTGTATTAAAAAACTTTTAGGATTAAGAATATTTGAATATAATGAAAAGAATTTTGAAAAATCTATTATTGATAAGAATTTTAAGTTATTGGTTATAAGTAATTTTACATTATATGGGGATATTAGTCGTGGGAGAAGACCATCTTTTACAAATTCTGCAAATGCAGAATTAGGAAAAGAAATGTATGATAATTTTATGAATAAATTATATAACAGTGGGATAAATTGTTATGGAGGAATTTTTCAAACTCATATGTTAGTTGAATCTGTAAACGATGGACCTATAAATATTGTTTTTGATACAAAAGAAGGAGAATGATATGTTTAAAAAAGCAACTTTGTTATTTACACTGATACTTTTATCAACAAACTCATTTGCCATTAATTTGAAAAAATCTGCAGCAAAATCACAAAAAGATTTAGTTTTGCAAGATGCAAATTCTATAATATTTGATGGAGAATATATACATGATCAGTCATATATTAATAGTAAGATAAATGAAATTGAAGAATCAGTTATGTCAATGTCAGGGGTATATAGTAATCTTGATAATATAATATTAAAAAATAAATTATTTAATGCTTTTGATAAATGGGCAGGTACGAGATATAGATTAGGAGGTACGAATCGGAGTGGAATAGATTGTTCAGCTCTTACTCGTGAAGTATTTAGAGATGTATTTGGTTATGAATTACCTAGAGTAAGTGTAGATCAAGTTAAAAAAGGTAGAAAAATATCAACATCTGATTTAAAACCTGGCGATCTTTTATATTTCACACCAGAAAATAGAGTTAACCATGTTGCAGTATATATAGGTAACTCATTATTCATTAATGCATCGTCATCACAAGGTGTTGTATTATCAAGTTTAAATAATTCTTATTGGTCAAAATATTTTAAATATGGTGTAAGAGTTGATGCGGCAAGAGAAGTAAGATAATTAATAGAATAGGTAGAATAATCTACCTATTTTTATTTAATATAAAATTAGGTATTTACATACATTGTTTTTTTTTGTTTTCAAGTTATACTAGTAGTGAAAAGCATATGAATATTTAGGAGTGATTTATTATGAAGATTTATTCTAGTAGTAATATAAGAAATGTAGGAATATTAGGACAAAGTGGTTCTGGAAAAAGTAATATGTTAGAATCTATTGAATATACAGTAGGATTGATTTCAAGAATTTCTTCTCCAAATGATGTTGTTAGGTCATCTAATGTTACAACTTTATCTTCTGTAGAATATCAAGGTATGAAGTATAATTTTTTAGATATGCCTAGTTATTCAGATTTTTATGGAGAATTAGAATCTGGATTATCAGCAATAGCGAGTGCCATAGTTGTTATAGATTCTACTGCTGATTTAAGTGTAGGGACAGAAATAGCATTAGAGATTACAGAAGAAAGAAAAATCCCTAAATTTATATTTATTAATAAAGTTGATTCAGAAAAATCAAATTACTCAAAAATTTTAGGTCAACTTAGAGATAAATATGGTAAAAAAATAGCTCCTTTCCATATTCCTTGGGGAAATGGAGAAAATTTTAAAGGACATATTAATGTTGTAGATTTATTTGCTAGAAGATATAACGGAAAAGAATGCGATACAGTTAAAATGCCTGAAGAATATTTAGAAGAAGTTCAAGAAGTAAGAGAAATGTTACTAGAATCTGTTGCAGAAACTGAAGAAGAACTTATGAATAAGTTCTTTGATGGTATTGAATTTACAACTGAAGAAATACATAGAGGATTAAGAAAAGGAGTCCTTGAGGGTACTCTTATCCCTGTTATATGTGGATCTACATATAAAAATATAGGCTTACATACTACGCTTGAAATGGTTAGAGATTATCTACCATCACCTATAGATAATAAGAAAAATATAAATATTTCAGAATTTATAGGTCAAGTATTTAAAACAGTTATAGATCCATTTGTTGGTAAAATTTCATATATTAAGGTTTTATCTGGAGAAATAAAAAATGATAGCGATATATATAATGTAAATAAGAGAGAGTATGAAAAAGTAAGTAAAATATTTACTATATCTCATGGAGAAATGATAGAACTTTCTAAAGCAACTATGGGTGATATAGTTATATTAACTAAATTAAATAGTTTACAAAATTCTGACACAATATCAAAAAATGAAAAACAAGAAGAATTAGAACTTATTAATTTCCCTAAAGAACAAATGATGGTAGCAATACAAGCTAAAAATAAATCAGATGAAGATAAAATTTCAACAGCTCTTCATAAAATTCGTGAAGAAGATTCATCTCTTTATTGGAGAAGAGTTATAGAAACTTCACAAACTATACTAGGAGTTCAAGGGGAAATACATGCAAATAGTGTAATTTCTAAATTAAAAGATAGATATGGTGTTGAAGTTTTAATTGAAGATTTAAGAGTTCCTTATAAAGAAACTATAAAGGGAACTTCTGATGTTCAAGGAAAACATAAAAAACAATCTGGTGGTCATGGTCAATATGGTGATGTTAAAATAAGATTTAGCTATTCTCCAGATAAAGAGTTTGATTTTTCTGAAGAAATAGTAGGTGGAGTAGTACCTAAAGGGTATATACCTGCTGTAGAAAAAGGTTTACTTGAATCAATGAAAGAAGGAGTAATGGCTAAATATCCAGTTACTAATATAAAAGCTGTTCTTTATGATGGTTCGTATCATGATGTTGATTCATCAGAAATGGCATTTAAATTAGCAGCTAATCTTGCTTTTAAAAAAGGTATGCTTGAAGCAAATCCTGTATTACTTGAACCTATAATGGAATTAAAAATTATTGTTCCAGAAGATAATGTTGGGGATATAATGGGAGATATAACTAAAAAGCGTGGTAAAATATTAGGTATGAATGCAGTTTCTAAAGATAAACAAGAAATAATAGCTGAAGCACCAATGTCTGAAACATTTAAATATTCTAATGATTTAAAATCAATGACGCAAGGAAGAGGATATTTTGAAATGAAACTTGTTAAATATGAAGAAGTTCCTACAGAGATTTCTAAAAAGATTATTGATAAAAGAGGAATGTAATATAAAATAGCGGATTTTTCCGCTATTTTTTATATTTAGTTAATACTTCATATCCATTTTCTGTTACTAGTATATCATCTTCTATTCTTATACCAACTTTATTAGGTATATATATTCCTGGTTCTATCGTAAATGTCATACCTTTTTCTAATTTATCTAATGTTTTTTGAGATACATCAGGATATTCGTGACAATCTATACCTAATCCATGGCCTAATCTATGATTGAAATATTGCCCGTATCCTGCATCTTCTATTATACCACGAGCTTTTTTATCAAGTTCTGCAAAAGTTACACCGGGTTTAACTAGTTTTATTGCTTCAGTATTTGCCTTAACGACTAAGTTGTAAATAAATTTATCGAACTCTTTTGCTTCACCAAATTCTAAACAACGAGTTATATCACTAGCGTAATTTTTATAATAACATCCTAAATCTAGTAATACATATTCATTTAATTTTAGTTTTCTTTGTCCGCTTACACCATGTGGGTTTGATGCATTATCTCCAAATAAAACTATTGTATCAAATGACATTTTTTCTACACCTTCATTAAATATGGTATTTTCTATTATATTTTTAAGTTCAAGCTCTGTTATTCCTTCACGTAAATTTCTTTTAGCAATATCTATACAAAGATCTGCAAGCCTTGCAGCTTCCCTCATAAATATTATTTCTTCATCACTTTTATACTTTCTAAAATCTTTAACTACTTGAGAAGAATCTATGATTTCTTTTATATTAAATTCATAAATTATCTTTTCATAACGACTAACAGTAATGTGTTCTTTTTCTATTCCCACAGTATTAAGATTTCCTACTAATTTAGCAAGTTTGTTAATTCCATCTTCAGTATCTAAATATCCAAGAATCTCAATATCTTTAGTTGAATTCTTAGCACTTTCAACTTCAAGAGCTGGACAAAGAATATATTGACTACCATCATTTTTTAAAATATAGAAAAGTAGTCTTTCGTGAGGATTACATTCAAAACCTGTTAAATATAGAATATTTGTAGGGGTTGAAATAATAAGAGCATCCATACCTTTTTGATTAATGTTTTCTAAAATTTTTTGTAATTTCATTTTATCACCTCTATCTATTTATATTTATTATACTCTCATTTATTTTAAAAGTCTATAATCATATTACTTTTATTAAACTATAGTTAATCTTAAAAATCTATTAGTTACATTGACAAAAGAATTTTAAAAGAGTATATTAGAGTATATATAACAATGATTAAGAGGTGTGAAATGAAAAAATTAATAAAAAAAATAATTTTAGGAATTTCAAGTATATTTTTCGTAATATCTTGTAGTTCTTTAAGTGCTAAAGAATATTTTGAAAAAGGTAGATATCTTGAAGCTTTACAAGCAACAGCTAACGAATTGAAAGATAACAAGAAAGCATTAAGTATTGAAGAAGAAAATATTGTCGCTTCAAGAGTTAGTGAAATTGAAAGAACTTATAGAAATAAATTAAATTTAGCTATTGATGAAAAAAGTAAAGCTAATGCTTATTTAGAATTATGGGAAATGAATAATATAGTTCAAAAAAATCCACAATTATCTAAGTATATGCAATCAACTAGTTATTCAAATTCTCAAGAATTATTAAATAATTCAGTTAATAATATTGTTAGATATGTGAATGTTGATCCTTTAAATAGAGTATCAGAATTAAATGCATATATTAATAAATTTAGCAAATATAATCTTCAAAATAGTGTTTATA
>NZ_CDRRBS010000004.1:0-29954 GCF_977040545.1 Pseudostreptobacillus sp.
CCTCCATAAATGGTGGTCACAACTGGGCTCGAACCAGTGACCCCCTGCTTGTAAGGCAGGTGCTCTCCCAACTGAGCTATGCGACCATATTGTTTTGGTAGGCCCTAGGAGAATCGAACTCCTGTTTTTAGGATGAAAACCTAATGTCCTGACCACTAGACGAAGGGCCCAAAACCTATCAGCTTATTCTATCTTACGTGCTGACAAGGATTATAATACCATAATTAAAAATAAAAGTCAATAGAAAATTTTAAAATTATTAATTTTTTTATTTTTTTATTTATATCAATACCGAAATTAGTCCACAAACCACTATAATATATATCATATTTATTTTAAATTTATAAAGAATAAACGATATTATCATACCTACAATAGCTCGATAATCTAAATTATATGAATTAGATATATCAGTAAATAATGACCCTTTTGCTATGTTTATAGTAGCTACAATAATAAGTGATGTTGTCGCAGGATTTATACCATCTATAATTTTTTTCATAAACTCATTCTCTAAACCTATATATTTCAAAAAAATACTTAATATTAAAATTTGTGGTGTTACAACTCCTAACGTAGCTACAATAGCACCTAATATATTACCCTTAATCATTCCAATAAAAGTTGAAGCATTTATTGCAATAGGTCCTGGTGTTATTTGTGATATAGCCACTATATCTATTAATGTTCGTGTATTTATCCAAGCATAATGATTCACTAAATAATTTTCTATCAGTGGTAATATTACATAACCTCCTCCAAACGCACTTATTCCTATTAAAAAGAATACATAGTAAAGTTTTAAAAGAATTAAAACATCCATTATTTATCACCTCTATTATACCAATATCCTAAAATACCTGATACAATCAATATATACATAACTTGTACATTAAAAATAAGTTTTACTAAAAATGAAATTATAGTTATAGAAATATAAAAATATTTTTTAGGGCTTTCCCACTCTTTTTTTACAAGATTTATAACAGTAATTATAAGTAAAGCCATTATAGAACCACTAATACCACTCAATATATTTTTAATTTTTACATTTTCTATTAACTTAGTATAACTAAAAGCAATAGCTGCAATAATAATCAAACAAGGTAAAACTGAAGCTAAAACTGCTATTACACTTCCTTTTTTACCTCTAGTATAATATCCAACAAGAAAAGATGTAGATATTGTCATAGCTCCAGGTACACTTTGAGCAAACGATACAATTTTAATCATATCATCTTCTTCTATATATTTTCCTCTGTAAACAAATTCATCTTTAATTACCGGTATTATAGTATATCCACCTCCAAAAGTAACTAAATTTATAACAAATAATTTTTTAAACAACTCTATTAAAGTAATTTTTTTATTTTCCATTACACCTCAACTTTCTATAATATATTAAGTATAACACTTAGAATATTTTTTAACAAGTTAAATACTTGAATGTGGAAACGATACCTAAAAATTTGTCTTTTAACATTTTTTATGTTATCATATTTATTGTAAAAAATATATTTTTGGAGGTAAAAAATGACTTTTAATGAGTTATTAAAAATAGTCTTGACTGAAAAATTTCTATCAGCTATTTTTTCAACAATTTTTATTATTTCAATAGGTTATTACTTAAGAAAGAAAAATATCGTAAATGAGACTGCTTCAAAGGCATTAAGTTCAATTTTATTAAGTGCTGCACTTCCTGCTCTTGCATTTAATGCTTTTATGGCAGACATTAAACCTGAAACATTTACATCAGGAATTAACGTCTTAATATTTGGTTTTATTGCATATATTATTTTAATAGTTTTAGCTAAAATTTTCTATTTTAATAAAAAAGGAGATTTAAAAGATACTTTAGTTGTATTAACAGCATTCGGTTCAACTACTTTCTTTGGTATTCCAATAATAAATGGATTATTTGGTAACGATGGAACACTTTATGCAAATATTTTCAACATAGCTTATAGAGTATTTCTTTATTCTTATGCTCTAATTGTAATGAGTGGAACAAAATTTGATAGAAAAAATATAAAACAAATATTTGCTAATCCTATCATAATAGCAACATTCGTAGGTTTAATATTATGGGTATTCCAAGCTAATATGCCACAAGTTGAAGTCTTAGTTAAAGCAACTAAACCAGGTACAGAAGATGCAATTAAAAGCTTCTCAATATTTAGAATAGATCAAACATTACCTTGGGTATTTAAGGGACTTAAATATTTAGGAGACCTATCTTCTCCTCTTGCTTGGCTTGCAATAGGTATGACTTTGGCATCTATTTCTTTAAAAGAAGCATTATCAGAAAAATTATCTCTAATCTATGCTTTCTTTAAATTATTGGCTATACCTGCTATATTCTTTATACTATTAGTTATACTAAATAAATTAGGAATAACTTTCCAATACGAAGCTATAGCAAGCATTATTATTATGCTTGCCACTCCACCTGCAACAGTAGCAGTTGCTTATGCAATAAAATTTGAAAAAGAATCAATACTTGCTTCAAATATTTCATTAGTAAATACTGTTCTTGCAGTATTTGGTATAATTTTATGGATAATTATATTAAATATTACTCACGGAATGGGTATAATATAGAAAGAAGGAAATATGAAAGTTTTATGTTATGGTGTTAGAGATGTGGAAGAAAAATTCTTTCATGAATTAAATAAAAAATTTAATTTTGAAATAACTTGCGTTCCCGAATATCTTAATAATATAGAAACAGCTAAACTGGCAAAAGGACACGAAGCTGTAATTTTAAGAGGTAATTGTTGGGCAACTAAAGAAGTACTTGATATCTATAAAGAATTAGGAATTAAGTATGTTCTAACTCGTACAGTTGGTGTTAATCATATAAATATTAAATATGCAAAAGAGTTAGGAATAAAATTAGCATACGTACCTTTTTATTCACCTAACGCAATAGCAGAGCTAGCAGTAACGCTTGCAATGATGTTGTTAAGAAATACAGCTTTAATGACTTCACTAACTGCAAAAGGTGATTTTAGAGTTAAATCAAGTATGTTCTCTAGAGAAATTAGAAACTGTACAGTAGGTATTATAGGACTTGGAAAAATAGGATTCACAACTGCTAAATTATTTAAAGGGCTTGGAGCTAATGTTTTAGGATTTGACATTTTTAAAAAAGAAGGAGTAGAAGATACTTTAACTCAAGTAGATCTTGATACTTTAATTAAAGAAAGTGATATAATATCATTACATGTCCCATTTATTAAAGAACAAGGTAAAATTGTAACTGAAGAATTTTTAAACAAAATGAAAGATAATTCTATACTAATAAATACTGGACGTGGAGAAACTATGGATACTAAAGCTATAATAGAAGCTATTAAATCTGGAAAACTTGCAGGTGCAGGTATAGATACTTTAGAAAATGAATCTGAATTATTCTTTAAAGATTTCACTAATAAAGAAATACCTAATAAAGATTTTGCAGAACTTGTAAATCTTTATCCAAAAGTTTTATTGACTCCACATTTAGGTTCATTTACTGATGAAGCAGTAACAAATATGATAGAAACAACTTATGAAAATCTAGCAGAATTAATAAGTTGTGGAAATTGTAAAAATGAATTATAGAATTACAATATACAAAATTATTTGTGAAAATTAAAATAAAGGAATTACATTTTATATAACAAAATGTAATTCCTTTTAAATTTATAATATTATAAAAAAGATTGACTTTTTAAAGTCAATCTAAATATAAATATTTTAGCCTATTAGTCTTTTTAACATATTTTTTAATAAAAGAACCACAATAAATACAACCCCTATGATTACTGCTATCGATCCAGCTATTGAAACATCCATAAGAACAGCTACATGATAACCTATTATTGAAGATGCTGCTCCTATTATTATGCTTATTATCAACATATGAGATAATTTTTTAGATATCATATATGACGTTGCTGCTGGACCTATCATCATTGATATTAACAATATAGATCCTACCGCTTCAAATGAAATTACAGATGTAACTGATACTAACGACATTAATATATAGTGTACAAATATTGGCATCATGCCAAGTGAGCTAGCTAGAGCTCTATCAAATATTGAAATTTTTAATTCTTTATAAAATAAACTAACAAATACCAAGTTTATAATCAATATTATTAATCCCGTAACTATTCCTACCGCAACATTAAATCCAAATACATTTGTAACATGAAACGGAGCAAAAGCTATTTCTCCTAAAAGAACAGCATCAACATCTAAATGTATATTAGCTGTATATTTAGATACTAAAATTATAGCTAAACTAAATAAAAAAGATAAAACTACAGCAATAGCTGCATCTTCTTTCATCATTCTAGTATTAACCAAAACTTCTACTAAATATACCGTTAAAAGTCCAACAAGTGTTGCTCCTATTATCAATATAGGTGAGGTAAAATTGTGAGATACAAAGAAACCTAATACTATACCTAAAAGTACAGTATGTGTTATAGCATCTGTCAACATACTCATATTCTTAAGAACAAGGAAAACTCCTAGTAATGAACATGAAATTGATATTAATACAGCTATTAACTGTATAACTAATCCAGCACTCATTATTTCTCACCTTCCATCTTTTTCATTATCTCTTTATTTCTTTTTCTAATATTTATATATCTTTTAATAATTCCACGAGGTGAGAATAGTAGACTTACTAAAACAAATAAACTTAGAGATAATATTATTAATGGACCTGTTGGAAGTTCTGCATTTACAGTCGAAATACTTGTCCCAATAAACCCAGAAATTATTCCAAATATTGATCCAAGTATAACAACTACCCCAAGTCTATTACTCCATTGTCTTGCGGCAACTGAAGGAGCAACCAACATAGATGTCATCAATACCACACCAGCAACTTGTATACCAGTTATTACATTTACAACTATCATTATTGATACTAATAATCTTATTCTATCACTGTTTATACCTAAAGTCTTAGCATAATCTTTATCAAAAATACTTATTTTTATTTCTTTCCAAAATACTAGAACTAATATTAACAATATCAAACCTACGGAAGTAATAAAATATATATCTCTTAATATAAGAGTAGATGCTTGACCAAAAATAAACCTATTTAACCCTGCTTTTTTAGCTCCAGGAACTGTTTTAAGATAAGTTAATAAAACAAGTCCTAGACCAAAAAATGTTGATAACATAAGTGCAATGGAACTATCAAACTTTACTTTTGAATTTAACTGTATAAAGTGTATTAAAACAATACACAAAACTCCAATAAATAAAGCACCTAACAATAAAATAGTCAATTCTTTTTTCCCTGTAAGAATAAAGGCAAGACACACACCAGCAAGTGAGGCATGTGCTATACCATCTCCTAATAAACTTTCTCTTTTAAGCACTGCAAATGTTCCAATAATAGCACTTATACATCCTAAAAGCGAGCATCCTAATGCAACAACTCTAAATGTATAGCTATTCATAAATAATTCTATTATTTCTCTCATAACTATCACATATCCATACTCTTTTTATATGTTTCATCTATATTTTCTTTAGTAAACACTTCATTTACTTTACCACTTGCAATTACTTTTCTATTAATCAAAACTACTTCATCAAAATATTCAGGAACTGTTTGAAGATCATGATGTACAACTATTACAGTTTTACCTTCTTCCTTAAGTCCTTTTAATATTTTCACTATAGAACCTTCTGTTTTTTTATCTATTCCTTGAAAAGGTTCATCTAATAAGTAGATTTCAGCATCTTGAACTAATGCACGAGCTATAAATACTCTTTGTTGTTGTCCTCCAGATAATTGAGAAATTTGTCTATCTACATATTCTAACATATCAACTTTTTCTATTGCTTCCATAACTCTATTTTTTTCACTTTTGGGAACTCTTTTTAAGAACCCAACTCTTCCATAACTTCCCATTTCAACAACATCATATAAAGTAGTTGGAAAATCCCAATCAACACTACCTCTTTGAGGAACATACGCTATTTTCTTTTTTTCTTGTGCATATTTTTTACCATTAATTGTTATACTTCCAGTTATTGGTTTTACAAATTCTAATATTGCCTTAATTAATGTTGATTTACCTGCACCATTAGGTCCTACAAAAGCCGTCATCTTCCCTTTTTCTATACCTAAATTAAAATCATCTAAAACCGGCTTATCTTCATCATAAGCAACTACTAATTTTTTAATTTCAATAACCTTCATATTACTCCTATCCTATTTTAATGCATTTGCTATTTTATCTGCATTTGCCTTTATTGTTTTAATATATGTATCTGTATCATGTTCTTTATCACCCATAGAATCTGAATATAATTCATCTCCTATTTTAATTTCCCAACCTTTTGCTTTAACTGCTTCTTCAAGAGCGTGAATACTTGCAGGTGATACAGATGATTCAGTAAATATTGCTTTTATTTTATTATCAGCTATAAATTGTGCTAATTCTTCTATTCTCTTAGCACTTACTTCAGAATCAGTTGAAACACCTTGTATAGATTCAACTTTCAATCCAAATTGTTTAGAGAAATATCCAAATGCATCATGAGCTGTAACTAAATATCTTGACCCTTCTGGTATTTCATTAATTCTATCTTGAATATACTTAGTAGCTTCATCTAAATCTTTCAAATATTTTTCAAGATTTGCTTGGTAATAATCTTTATTAGCTGCATCCATGCTTGATAATTTATCAGCAACTGCTTTAGCTTGTAATGCCCAAAATTGAGTATTAAACCATACATGTGGATCATAAAGTTCATCATCAACTTTAGTTAATTGAGATTTATCTAAAGCATCACCTAAATTAAGAACTTCTCTACCTTGTAACTTATCAAAGATATCAACCATTTTACCTTCTAAATGAAGTCCACCATAAACAACTAAATCTGCACTGTTTAATTTTTCAACATCTCCAGCTGTTGCAACATATAAATGTGGATCTTCTCCTTCTTTCATAAGACCTGTAATTTCAACTTTATCTCCACCTATTTGATTTAATAAGTCTACGTAATAATTTAAAGTTGTTGTAACTTTTATCTTCTTCCCTTCTGTACTTGTTGCATCAGCACCTGCTTTTGAACCGCAAGAAATTGCAACCACGAACATAACAAATAAAACTAAAAGTTTTTTAAAATTTTTCATTCATAATCCTCTCCTTTGCTTATTATAATCTAATATTACAACATTTTAATTACTTTGTCAATCAAATTATCATTTACGAAAACTCTCTATAAATAGGCTTTCATATTGATTTTAAAAATACTTTGATTAGCTTATAAAAATATTTTTATCAAAATAAAATATCAACAATCCTTTTTATTATGCTATCTACAGCCTATTAAATGTAACAAAACTTTATTCGTTCAAATTAAGTATTTGCCTTAATTTTTTTTCAAGGTATAATATATTATACAAATAATAAAATTAGGAGATGATCATTATGTCTTTAACACTATGTAAAAAAGATTTATTTTATGATGATTTAGAAATTTCTAACAAAGAAGAACTATTTGATTTTATAATCAAAGAGCTTACAGAAAAAGAAAGAATTGAAAATCCTGAAAGAATTTTAGAAAAAATGAACAATAAAGAAAAACAAATTAAAACTTTTCTAGGTTCTCATTTTGCTATTCCTCATGTAAAAAGCAAAAAAGTTATAGAAAATACTCTTATGTTTATACGTCTTAAAAATTCTATTAAATGGAATGATGAAAACGATAGAGTTAAATATGTTTTCGTTCTTTTAATCAAACCTAATTATGAAGATTTACATATAGATATGCTTATGTCTTTATCTCGTAGTATCATAGACAAAGATTTATCACAACTAATTAAACATAGTAAAAATATTGATGAAGTATTAGAAATTATTAATAAAATTCAATAATAGACAATACTAAACTTTTTTGTTATAATAACTTAAAAATACAAGAAAGGAAGAAATATATGAATAATTCAATAGGTGGTTTAAAAGAAAATATAGTATCTTTTGTAGTATTGATATGTAGTCTAATTACAGGAGTAGGAATAATAATTTCATTAGGTACTTTAATTTTTGAACCTAACAATACCTTTGTAAGAGATTATGCAAAACAATCTTTATTATTTAGTATAGTGTTTTCATTGCTTACTATTTTTTCAGCAATAACTTATTTATTTACTTTATTAAATTTAGTTTTGAGTATTATTGTTGTAATCACAGCATATCATGCATACAAAAAAGAGGTATTTAAATTTAAATTTATAGAAAAGATAATGAATAAAATTAATTTATAAAATAAGGAGAATTACTTCTCCTTATTTTCATTAAATACTCTATTTACTTCTTTCAAAGCACCAACAAGTGCATCAACATCTTCTTTTGTATTATATATCCCAAAACTCGCTCTACAACATGAGTTTACACCCATATACTTCATAAGTGGTGCAGTACAGTGTTGACCAGATCTTACAGCTACATTCATATTATCTAGTATAAATGCACTGTCATGAGAATGAACTCCTTTTACATTAAAGGGTATAATTCCTACTCTATCAGATTCTGGATAATATATTTCAACAAAATCAAGTAAAGCAAGAGAAAGTTGTGCATAACGCATTAATTCTTTTTCATGTTCATATATTCTATGATATCCAATACTATTAATATAGTCAATAGCTACACCTAGTGTTTTTATACTTTCAACATTTAAAGTTCCCCCTTCAAATTTATGAGGAACATCTTTAAAAGTAGAACTATCTTCTTCTACATATTCAACCATATCTCCACCAAAAATAAAAGGTTGCATTTCATCAAGTAATTCCTTTTTACCAAAAAGTATACCTACACCAAATCCAGAAAACATTTTATGCCCAGAAAACACTCCAAAATCAACATCCCATTTATCAAATTCATGTTTAAAATGAATTATAGACTGTGCACAATCAAGTATAACTTTTGCTCCAAATCTATGAGATAATTCTATAACCTCATTAAAATCTTGAATTACTCCAGTAGTGTTAACAACACTTGAAATAGAAACTAACTTTACTCTTTTACTCAACATATACCCAAATTGTTTCATATCCAAACTACCATCTTTATTCAAATATAAATATCTAAGTCTTGCTCCTGTTTTTTTTGCAACCTCTTGCCAAGGTATAATATTTGAATGATGGTTTGAAATTGCAATTATTATCTCATCATCTTTATTTAAAATGTTTAAAGCATAAGAAAAAGCTATCATATTCAAAGATTCAGTACTATTTTTAGTAAATACTATCTGTTTTTTATTAAAAACACCTACAAATTCTGCAACTTTAGCTCTCACATCTTCAATAATTTTAGTATTTTCTATAGCTAATTTATGAGAGCCCCTTCCTGCATTTCCATTACTAAAACTATAATACTTATCTATTTCCTCAAGTATCATATATGGTTTTTGAGTTGTTGCAGCACTATCTAAATAATGTATATCAAGATTATTTATCAATGGAAAATCTTTTTTAAATTCATCCATATTAAATCCTTCTTCCAATTATCTCTTTTATTTCTTCCACTATTTTTTCATCTTCAATCGCATCAAATACAGGCCCAAATGAAGATTCTACAACTAGTCTTTTAGCTGCTTTTTCACTAAATCCTCTACTCATTAAATAAAATAATTTATCTTGATCTATTTTACCTATACTTGCAGAATGTGCCCCTATAACATCATCTTCATCACAAAATAATGTAGGTATAGAATGAGCATTTACTGTTTTATCTAAAAGTATAGAAAATTCTGATTCTGATCCTTCTGATTTAGTAGAAAATCTTTCAAAGACTAAATTTCCTCTAAATACTTTAACAGCCTTATCTTTTGTTACTCCTCTCGCATCAATATCTGCTATAGTTCTTTTACCAAAAAAGTTTAAAGTATATTCATAATCTGTTTTTCTTTCTTTATCAGACAAATATATAGGCATTAGAAGTGATTTAGAATCATCTTCAAGTAAATTAGAAGAAACTGATGTAACATTAACTTCGCCCCCTAATTCAATTCCATAATATTTAACATCTGCATCTCTTTTAACGTCTATATCCATACTTAAAAAGTTTTCAGAATTTAAATTTAAATTTTGCATTACAAATATATCAAGTTTTGATTCTTCTTCAGCAATTATCTTAATATATCCATTATGATATGTATACTCTTCATCAATTCCATTATACTTAATAAATATTCTTGCATCAGAACCCTTATTCATGTGTATATTAAATACATCTACTAAAGTTGAATTATTTTTATCAACATTAAATTCTATAAAAATATTTTCTTTCTTACCTTTATTTATTTGTATATTCTTCCTAACATTAGAATATTTTTCTGATTCATTTTTAAAATAATTACTAAGTCTCATTCCTACTTCTACATCACTATTTACTAATATATTTTCAGAATCTAAACCTTTAATTATAACATTATTAAATTCATATATTTTAGAAACACCTTTAACTTCATAATTTATTCTTTTCCATTTAGGTTTTTCAAAAGAAAGATTTTGTTTTTTAGGTGTAGCTTTTTTAGCCTCTGAGGCAACTGCAGATTTTAATAAATCTATCGTCTCCTGAACTTTAGGAGAAAATTTCTTTTCTTTTTTCATACTTCCACCTATCCTATAGTCCCTTCTAATTCTAATTCTATTAATTTATTTAATTCAACTGCATATTCTAACGGTAGTTCTTTAGATATAGGTTCAACAAATCCTCTAATTATCATAAGTTTAGCTTCATCCTCACTTATACCTCTACTCATTAAATAAAATATAGCTTCATCACTTATTCTTCCTATAGATGCTTCGTGTCCTATATCTATATCATCTGTATTTACTTCTATTATAGGCATAGTATGAGAAGCTGAACCATTATTATCTAACATTAATGATTCACATTCAGCAGTAGCTTTACAATGATGAGCTCCTGGAACTACTTTAAGTAAACTTCTATAAAAACATCCTCCACCATTTTTAGAAATTGATTTAGATGAAACATTAGAAGTTGTATATGGTGCAGCATGTATTATTTTACATCCTGTATCTAAAAATTGACCAGCAGCAGCAAAAGTAACTCCTGTAAATTCACAAGTTGCCCTAGGACCATTTAATATACTCATAGGGAATAAATTTGTAACACGTGAACCAAATGAACCTGATATCCATTCTATTGTTCCATTTTCTTCAACTATTGCTCTTTTAGTGTTAAGATTATATAAATTTTTAGACCAATTTTCTATTGTAGAATAACGAAGTTTGGCATTTTTAGCAACAAATAACTCTACTGCTCCTGCATGTAACGCATTTTTAAAATATTTAGGCGCAGAACACCCTTCTATAAAATGAAGATAGGCATCTTCTTCAACTATAATCAAAGTATGCTCAAATTGTCCAGATTCAGAAGCATTAAGTCTAAAATATGATTGAAGAGGTTTTTCAACCTTGACTCCTTTAGGAACATAAACAAATGAACCTCCTGACCAAACTGCTCCATGAAGTGCAGCAAATTTATGATCATTAGGTGTTATTAGACTCATAAAATATTTTTTAATAATATCTTCATGTTCTACTAATGCTGTTTCTATATCTGTATATATTACTCCTTGTGCTTTTAGTTCTTCATTTAAACTATGATAAACAACATTTGAATCATACTGAGCTCCTACTCCTGAAAGACTATGTTTTTCTGCTTCAGGTATTCCTAATCTATCAAAAGTTTTTTTAATATACTCAGGCACATCATCCCAAGAATTATTCATATTTTCTGATTCAGTTTCTAAATAATGTATTATCTCATCTATATCTAAATCCGATAAATCTGTACTCCAAGTAGGCATAGGCTTAGATTCAAATATTTTTAAAGCTTCAAGTCTTTTTTCTAACATCCATTGTGGTTCATTTTTCTTTTCTGATATTTTTCTTACTACATCCTCATTTAATCCTTTACCAGTAGTAAAAGTATGTAACATTTCATCTTTAATATCATATATACCACGCTCGACATCAGCTATATATGTTTTCTTTGTTATTTCCATTACTATTCTCCTAATAAAGTCTCTCTTAATTTTTCATATCCATTTTCTTCTATAAACTCAGCTAACTCTTTACCACCACTTTTAACTATTTTACCATCTATTAATATATGGAAGAAATCTGGCTCTAAATATTCTAAAACTTTATCATAATGAGTGATTATAAGCATTGATCTATCTGTACTTTTAAGAGTTTTAATTCCTTCAAATACAATTTTTGTTGCATCTCTATCTAATCCTGAATCTGTTTCATCAAGTATAGCAAGTTTAGGTTCTAATATAGACATTTGTAATATTTCATTTTTTTTCTTTTCTCCACCTGAAAATCCTACATTTAAATATCTACTTGCATAAGATTCATCCATTTTAAGTTCTGCCATTTTTTCTTTTAATAATTTATTAAATTTAAATATATATTGTTTTTCACCAGTTACAGCTTCTCTTGCAGATCTCAAGAAATCTTCAACTGTAAGACCTGGTATTTCTTCAGGATATTGAAAAGAAAGAAATAATCCTTTTCTTGCTCTTTCATCAACTGCATCTTCTTGAATTTCTTCTCCTTCAAGTATTATTTTTCCTTTTGTTATTTCATATTTTGGGTGACCTATAAGTATAGAAGCAAGTGTTGATTTACCAGCTCCATTTGGTCCCATTATTACATGAATTTCTCCTTTATTAATTTTTAAATCCAATCCCTTAATTATTTCTTTTTCTTCTACACCTGCATACAGGTTTTCTACTCTTAATAATTCTGACATCTTCTCCCTCCTAATTATTCTATTGATATATGAAAATTATATATCATTTTTTAACTAAAATCAAAATAAATATATATTTCACATCAAACATTGATTAAAAAAATTTTGTAGTATATACTATAAACAAAAAAGAGGTGATAATATGAATAATAAAAGTAAAGGAATAAGTATGGCTTTAATTGCTGCAATACTTTGGGGAATATCTGGAAACTTTGCAGAATATATATTTAATCATTCTGATATAACAGATTTATCTTATACTACATTTAGAATGCTATTTTCAGGTATAATCCTACTAATTTATGGTATATTTTTAAATAGCTTTATTGAATTTAAAAAATTAATTTTTGATAAGAAAATTATGCTAAAACTAGTAATTTACTCATTTTTAGGTATTATGGGATTACAATATACTTTTTCAAAAACTATACTTCTATCTAATGCACCACTTGCTACTCTTTTACAATTTCTATCACCATTAATAATACTTGTGTATATAAGCATAGAAAATAGAATAAAACCTAAATTATCAGAAGTTATTTTAACTCTAATTTCACTATTCGGAATGTTTTTGATGATAACAAATGGAAATTTAAATGATTTAGCCGTTAATCCTTATGGTATATTATTTGGTATTATTTCAGCGTGCTTTTATGCATACTATGTTATATATATCAAAGAATTTAGTAATTATCATATTAGTTTGGTTCTTGGAATAGGTATGATATTAGGCTCTATATATCTACTACCATTTAATGATTTCAATATGGCAGAATATATGAAACCTGATATATTATTTACATTTACTTCAAATGTAATACTTGGTAATGTTATTCCTTTTTATCTTTTCCTTGAAAGTACAAAATATATTTCTCCCAAAATAACATCACTACTAGGAGCATTTGAACCTATATCTGCTCTAATAATAGGTACACTATTTATGAAAACCAAAATATATACAATACAAATAATAGGTGGGTTAATCATAATTGTATCTGTAAGTTTATTATCATTTAAAAAAGAATAATATAATAAAAAATAATTAACTTAAAATAAAAAGGATTGACAAATTTAAAATCGTCAATCCTTAATTAGTTCATAGCTTTTATCTATTAATTTTTTCACTTTTTCTAAATCATTATTATTAGTCAAAATAATAGAAATCCAATATTTTTTATTCATATGATAAGCTTTAAAAATATATTCATTATCAATTACACTTTCTCAATCATCATTTTTTAAATTGATAACATCACATTTTCCAACTTTATCTAATCCCAATTTAACATACTCAATATTTACTATAATTCCAAACCATTTATTTTTATAATTTTTTATTGTAATATAATCAGAATGTTTTTTAAAAGATCTTTCAAGTTTTGCACTATATTTATTACTTACATAATTAATAACATCATTTTTTAGTGTGTTTGTAACAAAACAATTTAAATATATAGCTTCAATTATATTTTTCACATTTTTATTTACCTCTGATAATATTTCGCCTTCAAAATTAGAGATATAAAACGGAAGATACTTTTCATCAAATTCATCATAGACATCTATTAAAAATGAATTATCTTCTATTCTAACAACAACTTCAAATTCATTATTCATTATATATTCTCTATATTCTAATTTATCATTAAATCCATATTTTATTAACCTATCATAATCAATTTTATAGTTTTCTTTAATTTTATATTTATTCATCTAATCTTATTTTACACATCCTAATTTATTATTACCTAACCCTAATCTTGCATATCCAGTTTCAACCTTTTTATTTTCAATAGATACTACTGCTCCAGCTTCTAATCCAACTCCAACCTTACCATAAACCTTATCTGTAATTCCAAATGTAGAATATTGTTGTCCTTCAAGACCTGTTGTAATTAAATCACCCTTATTATACCTAATAATTTCCTAAATTAAAATATTTATTTTTATAAAAAATTATTTGGCTTTCAATTTTTTATTATATAAAAAGAGAATTTAAACTTTCATTCAAATTCTCTTTAATACATTATTTAAAAATTCCTGCATTATTTGACACATTATCTTTAACATTATTTACATTATCCATTTTATTATATAAACTAGGTGCTTGTATATCTAAACTTTCATAGTTTTTATATACATTTTCAATTTTACCATTTACCAAATTATTAATTAAAGTTATATACTTACCATTAAATACTTTAACAAATGATTCATATCCTTTATTTTCTAAATCTACAACATTATTTTCTGCATATATTTTTGAATTATATCCTACACCTAGAGAATATTTATAATCAGGATTTCTATTATCATTTTTATAATAATTATTATATATATGTATTAAACCATATCTAACTCTAGGTACCCTTTGAACTGTGTTATAGAAATAGTTATGATGTAACGTAACCTTTAATTTACCATCATCACTTTTTTTATTATCACTAGATCCTATCAACATAGTTTTATTATGATTTCTAAATATATTATATGATACCGTTATATTATCTGCACCATCTGTTATATCAACTAATCCATCATGTTGCTCATATTTTCTTCCAAAATATTTAATTTCTTCTGTTTTAGAATCTTCAAATATACAATGATCTATCCAAATATTATTTCCACCTTTTATAGTTATACTATCATATTGAGAATTCCAGTTACCAGTTTTATCATCAAAAGGATCCCATTGTGGAAATAAATCTAATGGAGTTATGAAATGTATATTTCTTATTATTATATTATTCGTACAAATCCTAAAATTAACTCCAATTAATTTAACATTTTCAAGTCCTACTATAGTCGTATTACTTGGTATATCTATAACTACATCCTTTTCTTGATTTTTAGAAGATTTTTTTCTTAATTCTTCTAAGTTTCCAGATATTTTATTTTTCCCCCAAGAATCAGGATTATATTCTTTCAAATAATCTTTCAAATTATATCCAGAAACTTCATAATTACTTACATATAATTTATTTCCATCACTATCAACAGTAAAATCTATATCATTTTCTATAACTATTATTTTTTCAACATTATTACCTATGCTCCCCAAAGCATCTAATAACTCTTTCTTAGTTTTAACTCTATAAATATTTTTACTATCTGCATTAGCTCCACCACTAACTCCTCCATTTAAAGAAGCATATCCATCATTTTGTGGTAAGGTTTCTCTAATCAAATTATTATAGTCTACAGAAAAGCTAACAAAAGATAACATTAAAATTAGTAAAAATAAAATTTTTTTCATTATATTTTCTCTTTCTTTAACAACTATATTTTTATATTAAAAACTATAACCTAACCCTAATCTTGCATATCCAGGATATCCACCACCAATTTCTGCTGTAAACCCTTTATATTCTGTTCCTACATATGCTCTTCCTGTTATATCATATTTAATACTAAAAGTTTTTGCTTTATAATGAAAACTAATTGGTAAACCTGCATTTACCCCTCCGTAAACATTTAAATCATCATTTACCTTATACCCAACTTCAATAGAACCCACAGGCCCTACATATCCAGTATCAACCTTTTTATTTTCAATAGATACTACTGCGCCAGCTTCTAATCCAACTCCAACCTTACCATAAACCTTATCTGTAATTCCAAATGTAGAATATTGTTGTCCTTCAAGACCTGTTGTAATTAAATTACCCTTATTATATGTAACATGCCCTAATACTTTATATGGTTTAACTCCACCAAAAGCACTCATTCCTAACAATGATATTAACAATAATAATTTTTTCATTTTAAATTCTCCTTTAATTGATATATTTATATACTATCACCTTTTTTTAATATTGTAAATATAGTTATAAGATTAATCTTTTATATCAAAATATTATTTAATATTTTTGTATACTATTTCTTTAAATTTTGTTTTATAAACTCTCTTAACTCTTGATTTTCTTTTTCAAGTTTATCTAATCTTTTTTCAATATTAGAAGTATTATCAATATCACCAAATTGATAACTTAATCCTCCTCCAAGCCCTACATTTAATTCATTATTAACAGAACCACTTAATTTATATATTAAATTTTTATTATTAGTTCTACCTGAAAAACCTATAGCCAAAGAAATATTTTTACCATAATACCCATAAGCGGCCGAAATAGAATACTTATTATTCTCACTAACTTGTGGTAAATTAGAAATAGCTATTGAATTTGATATACCACTTATTGCCATTTTTGAATTTTTAGTATTTTCATCAAATTTATTTTTAATACTTTCTGATAATCCTATGTGAACTCCTTCATCATCAACTTTAGTATAAATTTCATTTTCTACACCTTTAATAATAAATTTATTTTCAGATAATTTAATTTTAGTTTTAGTTTCATTATTACCCTCAACATTAAGGGTTATAGCTTTTAATTGAGAAACATTTACAGCATCTGTATCTTTACTTCCACCTGCAACATTTATTATCTGTCTTGTTTCTCCTTTATCTTCATTTCCAACAGATACTGCACCCAAACTTGATGTATATTTACCTATAATATTCCAATACTCTGAAGTTAAATTTTTAATTTTATCGATATTCTTATTTCCTTTTATATTTTTTAAATATATTTCAGTTTCTTTATCTTCAATTTCTTTATATTGTTCTTTTAATTTTTTATATTCATCTTTTAACGTATTAATTTCTTCTTCACTTTGTTTATCTCTTTCAGCTTCATATATTTCAGCTAATTTTTCATTAGCTTTTATTTTCATACTATCTCTATTATTTATTGTAAGAATATATTCATTATATTTTTCTTTATCTTCTTTTAAAACTTCTAATTCATTAAAAATTTCTTTAACTCTTTCTTCTTTATTAACAAATTTAGCTATTACATCAGAATTTTTCAAATCTTTAAATTCTGAATCTAATATATATGCTGACTCTCTACTAGAACGTGTTGCTTTTGAATTATATCCCAATGCTACTCCAGTTCCCTCCGAAATCGCACTATTTCCTAAAGAAATTGAACCTACTCCACGAGCTTCACTATAAGAACCTATAGCTTGAGCCGATGATTTAAAAGCTTTTGCAGCAAATCCCACAGCTATTGAGTCATATTGTTTTGCTTGTGAATATTGTCCTATAACAAATGCTCTATCATTTAAAACCTTATTACCCGTACCTATAGAAACTCCACCACCTAATACCGTATTTTCATTTCCTACAATAATTCCATCATTTGTTGTATTTTTCATTCCTAAAACAGTCGTTGAAGAAATATGAAACTCATCTAAATCATTAGTTTTTTTTAAATTATAGTAATAACTTTTAACAAAATTATTACTACCTACTACAGTAGTATCGTATACTCCTATATTTTCAGACACTTCATTAGTTCCAATATTAATATAATCATTACCTGTATCATCTATTTTTGAAACTTTATTTTTTTCTTCTGATTTTTTTGATGGTTTTATTGTGATATAATTACCCTCACTAAATGTTTGTATACTTAAAATTATACTAAATAAAATTAAAAATTTTCTCATAATATACAACTCCTTTCAATTTAATTATACCCCCCCCATTATTAATAGTCAAGTGTTTAAATATAATATTAATTAATGATTATTAAAAAAACAAATAGACTTTACACCTTTGTTTAAAGATATAAAGTCCATTTTAAAACGTAAATTTTATCTAGGATTATATTTATAAAGCAATATTTAAAACTTCAATAATTTCTTTAGAATCAAGTCCTAAATAATGTCCTATTTTACAAGTATCATTTTTTGTAGCTCTTAATGCCATTTTTTCAAAATTAGAATCATCTATATTAAATTTTGAAAGTCTTGTTCTAAGGCCTAAATCTATATAAAACCTTTCTAAATTTTCTGCTAACATTAAAGCCATTTCTTCTTTAGAATGATTTGCATAATCTATATTAAATAAACGATTTGCAAGTTGTACTAATTTATTTGGTTTTCTTATTGCTAAATATTTAGTATACGCAACTAAAACTACTGCCATTCCTTCTCCATGAGTTATACCATATTCTGCACTAATTTCATGTTCTATTCTATGTGAAGCCCAATCAGCCATTCTTCCTGAATCTAATATATTATTATGAGCAAATATAGACATAAGGAAGACTTCACTTCTCGCATTTATATCACTTGGATTATTAATTAATCTATATGAATTAAGTATCAAAGCTTTTAAAAGTCCTTCTATCATATAATCTGTCGTATCTGTATATTTAATATCACTATAATATCTTTCTATTAAATGAGTAGAAATATCACATAAGCCAACACTTGTTTGATATTTAGGCAAACTTAATGTATATTCAGGATTAATAATTGCAAACTTAGGAATAATTAAATCTGTTTCTATTCCTAGTTTAAATTCCCCATTTGAAACTATAGAGCAATTAGAAGTTTCAGAGCCACTTGAAGGTATAGTCGAAATAACCCCTATAGGTGTTGTTTTCTTTATTTCAAGTCCTTTTTCAAAAAATTCCCAAACATCTAAATCACTTTCTAATCCTACCGATATAGCTTTAGCACTATCTATTACTGAACCTCCACCTATAGCCAAAATTAAATCTATACATTTGTCTTTATTTTGTTTTATTAAATCTCTTATTAACTCTACTTTTGGATTAGGTAGGACAGAATTATTATATACATAACTTACATTTAATTTATTACATACTTCTATAACTTTATCATATATACCTAAATCCTTAATAAAATCTCCACTACTAAGAATTAATAAATTTTTAACATTATTTTCTTTCAATTCATTTTCTAACTTATTTATAGAATCTAATCCAAATATTATTTTAGCACTATTTTGATAATTAAAATCTAACATTTATATTCTCCTTTTTTAAGAAGTCCTCCCATTTTTTACTAAGTTTCTTATCTGTAACTATTAAATCAACCGGCTCCATTTTTGAAAATACTATTGAATCATTGTCATCAAACTTAGTATGATCAAGTAGTAAAACTTTTTTCTTAGAATGTTTTAACATTAAATCCCTTATTTTTAATTCTTCTAATTTATTATCACCAAATCCAAACTCCATATTTATAGAGGGATAACTTACAAAAGAGATATCTGCATGATAAGCAGATAAAGTTTCAGTTGCTAAATAACCTACAAAAGATTTATTCTTTTTTCTAAAATTTCCTCCTATAAGTATGAACTTAACTGTTTCTGACATCTCACAAAGATTTGCTATTTGCAATGAATTAGTAATTATAGTAACTATAATTTTTGAATCTATAATTTTTTTTGCAAGTTCTATACATGTAGTGCTAGAATCTAACATTATAGTATCTCTTTCTTTTATTATATCTATAGCCTTATTAGCTATATATATCTTTTCATTTTTCAATAATGTTTCACGTATATTCAATGAGAATCCATGATGATACTTATACTCTATATATGCCCCTCCATGTGTTCTAACAAGCTTTGATTCTTTTTCAAGTTCAATTAAATCTTTTCTTATAGTTTCTTCACTACAATCTAACTCTTTTGCAATAGTTGATATTGATAAACTTCCATTTATATCTAAATATTCAAGAATTTTATTTTGTCTCACTACCTTGATCATTTATATACCTCTCTTTATTTTATAATAACGGGAGTACCTGAAGTTTTGGCATAATAATAAATTTTTGCTGCATCTTCTACATATTCAGCTGCCATAAAGGCATCTTCAAGTGTTTCTCCACAACTTATTGTACCATGATTTGCAAGTAAACACGAATTTCTATCTTCTAAATATGGTAAAATAACTTCACCTAATTCTTTGCTTCCTGCAGGTCTATAAGGTGCCACATGTAAATCTCCACCTAAATATGGTCTCATTTCTATCAAAATTAACGGTATATCTTCATGTGTAACAGCAAATGATGTAGCAAATGTTGAATGAGTATGAACAATTGCATTATATTTTTTAAATCTTTCATAAACACAAACATGCATTTGCCATTCAGAAGATGGTCTTAACCCTTTTATATACGGTTCTCCTTTTGAATTTATTTCAACTATATCATGTTCCTGTATTTGATCGTATGCCATACTACTTGGTGTTATAAAAAAGCTATCTTCTTTATCAGGATTACGCATACTAATATTTCCACTCGTACCCGCTACAAGTCCAGTATTATACATTTTTCTTCCTGCTTCAACTATCATTTCTTTAACATTCATTTTTTATCTCCTTATTAATAAAATCTCTTAACTTCATTTTTGAAGTAACTGTTTAAGTCATAAGCTGAATATATTCCTTTATCAGTTACAACACCACATATTAAATGAGGAGGAGTTATATCAAACGATGGATAAATAGCTTTTGTATTTTTATGTGTATGATTTCCTAATACTAAACTTGGATCTCTTAGTTCTATCTTTATATCTTCTTCAGTAAATTTATCAACATCAGGTATACCTGTAACAAAATACGGAACACCAAACTCTTTAGCAAGTATAGCTATCTGGAATGTTCCAACTTTATTAGCTATATATCCTGCTCGTGTAATTGTATCAGCTGCTGAAGTAAATACGTTAATACCTATATATTTCATAGTATAAGCAACCATATTATCTGAAATAACTGTAGTATCAAATCCCATTTCAGCAAAACAAGTTGCAGTTAATCTCGCACCTTGAAAATAAGGACGAGTTTCTGCACAATAAAATTTAACATTATCTTTATGTTCCCTTTTTAAGACTCTAATTAACATACCTATTATAGTTTCACCAAAACATTGAGTCAATACTTTATCTCCATCTTTTATTTGACTAGCAAGATGAACTGCAACTTCTTCCATAATACTATATCTTCTATTTAAAGAAGCAATAGTATCATTTTTTATCGCTTCATAAGTAATCTTACCTTTTTCAAGAGCTTCTATTGCAACATTTAAACAAGAATTTGTAATTTTCTCCATTCTATTTGCAGTAGTCGGTCTAGCATGACTTAATGTATAACTAGCTTTCTTAAGATATTCTATTTGAGCATCTTTATCTAAATTACGACATTCATAAGCAGCTAGTGCCATTCCCATTCCAACAGCTGTATAAGGCCCTGCACTTTGTGTAACCATATCTGCTACAGCTTGAGCTACTTCTTCATGTTTACTACAAGTTACAAATTCAACTCTTTCTGGATAAATTCTTCTATCTAATATTTTTACAAAACCTTCTTCATAAAACCAAGCAATATTTTCATAAGTTAGCATAAATGGAAGGTTATAATCTTTTCTTTCCATATCAATTTTCTCCTAAAACATTATAATTGTTTTATTATTTATTTTTTTTAGCATCTAACACTTTCTTTACATGACCTTCTCTTAAGAATGCATATATAATAACCAATAAACAAAATACTATAATAGGTATTATTGCACCTTGTTCTTTCATATAATCCCAACTTGAATATATAGCTATAATATATATACAAGCACTTATAATAGGTAATAATATTGAAGCCCATCTTGGTAATTTAAATTGAGCATTTTTATAAGCTTCAGGATTTTTCTTTTCTAAGAATGCTATTGCCATTACAGGGAATATTGCAAATATTAAACCAACATTTGCTCCTATAACTGATACAGCCTTAATTTCTTGTCCTAATAAAATTGGATACATACCTACTAAATAATACATCAATAATAACCAATGAGGTGTTCCAAATTTCTTATTTTCTTGAGCGAATTTTTCAGGGAACCAACCATCTTTAATAGCTTGTTTTATATCATTTGGTGCCCAAGCAAACACTGCATTTAATGATGATAATAAGGCACACATTCCTCCACCTATAATGAATACTAAATACATCCAATTAGGTAATATAGCTTTTGCAACAACTCCTAAATTTTTATAAGCAACTTCATCAAGAGGTAAAGTCCCAGCTGCAACTAAAGCTATTAGGAAGTATAAAATTGAAACAATAACTGTTGAGCTTATCATTGCTACTGGTATATCTCTACCTGGATTTTTTGCATTTCCTCCAAATTCTGATAAAAACTCTCCACCTATCATTGCGTATCTAACTAATACTGATGCTGCTATAAATTGTCCAAGACCATTAGGTAATACATTTCCTATTTCAAAGAAAGAACCAAAATCTTGTACTTGAGGTAATCCAAATGAAACAAAGGCAAATAATGAAGCAAGTAATACAACAACAACTGCTCTTTGAATTAAAACTGATGTTTTAATACCAACTAAGTTTATTATAAACACAAAAGTCATACAAGCTCCAGCTATTAAATTAACATTAATATTTGGCCATAGTTGTTGTGCATATTGTGCAAAACCAATAGCATATTGTGCAAGAACAAATTGTCCAAATACTAATAAAGCAACATAAAAGAAACTTGTTTTTCTACCCACTAAATCTCTAACATAAGAATACATACCACCTGCATTAGGTATTGCAGAACCAAGTGCAGCTAATGGTATTAAAGGTATAACTACTATAACAGCAGCTATTAAAAATGAAACAGCAACTCCTTTACCTGTCATACCCATAGCAATACAAAGTAGAACCATTATCCCAGACCCTATAATTTGTCCGACACCTACTAAAAACAACTCCCAAAAACTTAATTTTTTTTCCATAATAAATTGGACTCCCTTCTAATTCTATTAAATATTAATATTTATTAACGCTTCAAATACTATATCTGCACAAGTTTGAACAGTTTTATTTAACAATTCTGGATCTGGATCATTATCTTCTGCACTATCAAGAACTGCTAAAGCATTTCCATCAACTGTAAGTATAGCACCTGCTTTAATTTTATAAAGAGATGCTGCTGTAAACAGTGCTGAAACTTCCATTTCAAGTCCTATCGCTCCTGCTTTAGCTTGAAGTTCTGTATTTGTTTCTAAAAGTCCTCCATAAAAAGCACCTTGAGTAACTATAACTCCTGTATGCACTTTTATATTTTGTTCTTTAGCAGATCTAGCTAATTCTGAAACACAATCAAAATCAGCTATAGCTGGAAATGATTCAGGAACATATATATTACTTACTCCTTCTTCTTTAGCTGCTGCTGTCGGAACTATGATATCTCCTGTCTTAACTTTTGAACTTAATGAACCACAAGTACCAAGTCTAAGCAATAATTTAGCTCCACCTTTAATTAACGAAATAAATGAAAGCATAGCACCACTAGCACCTACTCCATGTGATGATATATTTACAGGTACTCCTTTATATGTACCACTATAAGTCCAATATTCACGTCCTTTAGCAAGACATTTCATATTATCAAGTCTATTCGCAAGCATTTCCGCTCTAAATGGATCCCCAACAACAAGAACTCTTTCTGCTACATCACCTTTTTTTAATCTAATCCCAGGTAATAATTCTTCACTCATATAACAAACTCCTTTTTAAAAAATTTATCTTCAATATATTAATACTTATAATTCCAAAAAAGTCAATACTTTTCCAAAAAATTCCAAATATTTTCCAAAAATAAATTATTTATTTAAACTCTAAAACATTTAGAAACCTTTTTAAAATAACAACAAAACATTTTTTTGTTTTTATTGGAATAATAAAAAAAGGTAGTAACAAAATACTTAAATCATATTATTACTACCTATAAAATTTAATTTTTATGTATATAATTAGATAATTCTATATTATTATTTAAAGCCTTAGCACATATTTTACCTACGCTATCTCCCATATCAATTAAAGTTGCTTGAACTCTAATACTAGCTTGAACTAAAAAAGTTGTAGATATACATCTTCCTATTGTTACCATATTATCAATAACATCATTAATCAAGCATCTATATGGAATGTCATAATACTCACCTTTTTTATACTTTTCCATATGTACTAATCCTTTACTAGAATGAACATCTATGTACCAATCCGCTTTAGCAACTGAATCTTCAAATTTTCTCCGATTTATATAATCTTCTTCAACCAAAGTATATTTCCCTACAATTCTATAAGATTCACGAATCCCTAAGCTATTTGCTATTCTAATTAAATATGAATTTTCAAACCCCGGCATCATTTCTTTTAAAAATTTTATTAATCTTTGTATTTTTTCTTTACCATATAATATTGCTTTTGATCTAATTAAAGAATTAGTATTCTTTTTCATTATTTCAAGATGAGGACAATTAAATGTCATACACCCTTTAGCATCTGGAATAGAAAAACATTGAAAATATATCAAATCTTCTTCTTTAAGTAACCCTTTTTCAACTCCTTGTATGAATAAAGGTTCAAGTTTAAACCCTTTTCCTTTTACCATAGCAGCTTCAAAAAAATCACCCGTTATCAACTTAGAGAATTTTTCATTTAAATTTAAAACATAATCTCTAAATTTATTTATATCAATTCCCCCCATTTCAAATCTTAAAGAACTCATTTGATTATTTCCTTCAGAATCTCCACTATTAGTTTTAACTCCTGCTAATCTTGATAATAACGCATCACCTGTAGCATCTATAAATTGTTTTGATTTAACTGCACCTATACCTTCAACTGTAGTTACAATAACATAGTTAATCTTTTTATCATGTAATATAACATCAACTAAAGTAGCATCATATAATATATCACCTTTAAATAATTTTTCTAATACATAACTTTTATTTTCTGGTGTAGAATAAAGATATTCAGTTATTCCATCTCTCGTCGTTGAATTCAATTTTTTCAATTCTTCTTCTATCAAATAAAAATTATCATTATGTGGTACAAAAGATTCCATAATAGGATTTACTAAGGCATTAACACTAGCCCCTCCTAAAAAAATACTTTTTTCTATAATTAATACCTTATTACCTTCATTTGCTGCACTTATAGCCGCAGATGCTCCCGATGTTCCTCCACCTACTACAACCGTATCATATTCTCCCAAAATTGGTATAATTTTATTTGCATATGTTATATAGTTCATTTTCAGCCTCCTTTAAATATGTATAATCGATATAACCACTTTTTATCAAACTTATATAATCCATGTATTTGGGATTAACTTTAGAATTTGTAAACAATTTAGAAAATTCTATCGCACATATTTCACTACAAGTATTAACTTTAGATTTAAAAAGTATTCCTTTTACTTTTTTTAGATATTTTTGTATATAAATATCGTATTCAATTTCTAAAAAATGATAAAATTCATGCGCTATACATAAATTTTTCAAAAAATTTAAATCTATATCCTTTATATCTTCTGAAATTAAATCTAATTTTTTCTTTAAATCATTTATATATATATTTATTTTTCTATTTTTATCAAAAAATATTATTTCTGAATACAAAACATATGGTGATTTTTTATTTCCATCATCATATATTTCAACAATTTCAAATCCATGATTTTTAAGTATAGAAACTATATCTTCATCTTTATACATTTCATATATTTTTGATGCAAAAGATTTACAATTTTCTATATAATACATATAATCTTTTCTATTAATTTTTCTAAAAACCAAATCCTGTTTCAACTCTAAAAAATAAATTACATCATCACTTATCATATCTAATCCTTAGAACATACTATTAAAATGTTTTCCTTACCATCTAAATATTCTATTTCCATATTTAATATAGATAACATTTGTTCTTTTGTTGTTATACTACTTAAATCTACCGATTTTTGTCCAAAATAAACAAAAGTATTTGGTAGAGTTTCATTTGCATCAGAATAAATTGTCATAGAGTCTATAAACCTATCTATATACATATCAATCTCTTCTTTTTTACAGTAAAGAACCTTAGCTTTTTGTTTTTGTAATCTAATAACGCCTTCGTCATCTATTACACATGTAGTAGTTTTTTTACTTTTAATTAATCCAAAAAATGATGAAGTTATATTTGATAATTCAAATATATTCCATTTTCCAGTAGTTGCAATATGCTTAATATCTACATTATTTTCTTTATTTAACTCCAATAATTTCTCTTTTAATTCTAATTGTGTTAAAGTTTTAGCACTTCTGTCCTTTGTTCTAAGTTCAGTAGCAGCTGTTGCAATTCCTCTTAAAATATTCTTTTTAGAATCTATTTCTATTGTAATCTCTATAGTTTTAGGATCTGCTCCTGATTTAATAATCATTTCACTACAATCATGTCTAATTTTTTTTATATCTTCTTCTGTTGGATTAGATATGTTTCTCTCTATTTGTTCTCTAAGTAAAGCTAGTGAAACTCCAATAGTTGATATATATGGAGCATTTTTAGCTATTTTAAATCTCACTCCTGTAAGCTTACTTAAATACGGAGTAATTATAGAAGCCGAACCTCCACCACCAACTAAATATATTATATTTTTATTTAAATTATAATCATCTATTAAACTATCAACTATATTTTTAACTTTATTACAAGCAATTTGTAAAGCTTTTTCACAAAGAACCTCTACCTTTTCTCCTGTATATTCTGCAAGTGCAGACCATGCAAGTCTAGCAGATTCAATATTACCTTTTGCATAATCATCATCTGGAACATAACCTAAAATATTTGCAGCTCCTGCAAGAGTCAATGCAAAACTTTCTCCATCATCACAACTAACTATAGCATAATTTTTCTTATCATCAATTTTAGGTGCTATTAATTCTATCTTAGGATTTTTTATTCTTTCTGGAGATACAAATACTTCATATTCTTTTTCTGCAATATGAGCTGATCTTGGTCCAACATCAGAAATTTTACCATTTTCTATAACTATCATACTTCCACCAGCTATACCTAATGTTCTTACGTCTAAAGAAGTTAGATAAAGTTTTTTCCCTCCAATTTCTGCATTCTTTATCATTACTTTTCCTTCTTTAATAGCTGATATATCAGTAGATGTTCCTCCAACTTCTAAAAATATTCCATCTGTAATTTTTTCATACATTAAAGCCCCAGCAACTCCAGCAGCAAGTCCAGATAACATAGTTAATATAGGTCTTTTTCTAACTTCATCTACACTCATTACTCCACCATCACACCGCATTATCATAAGTTGTTTTTTTATACCTGCATCCTTAACTGCAGTTTCTGTCATATTCGCAGTTTCTAACATAGTTGGTATAAGAGAAGCATTAACTGCTGCTGTTCTTGTTCTAGCTTGAAGACCATATAATTGAGAAATTTCATATCCACCAGTTGCAAGTACACCCATAGAATTTGCTATTTCAATTATTCTTTTTTCATTAACTGGATTATCTACTGAATAACTCTCTGAAGCAACTATAATTTTAGAACCCTCTTGTTTTAATTGATTTATAACATCTATTACATTATCTTCAACTATATTGCTTGAATCAATAAATCTATGTTGAGTATATAAATATTTATCACTAGATAATTCAATATTACCTACTATAGTTTCATTTTTTGAACGACTCGCTTCTATACCTTTACCCATACCTATAATACCAACTTTAGCAACATCCCCTTCAAGTAATGCATTTGTAGCTTGAGTTGTACCATGAGCTATAAAAACTATATCTTCCGTAGAAATATTATTTTCTTCAAGAACTTTATTTATTGCTAAAATTATTCCTTCTGAAACTCCTTGTTTGGAGTTATGAGTAGTTGGAACCTTTGTTTTAGCTATTACTTCAAATGTTGTATTATCTACAACAACTGCATCTGTAAACGTTCCTCCAACATCTATTCCTATTCTTACTTTTCTAGTTTCCATAATTTCCCCTTATTTAAAATAATGTTATTGCTGAATATATTAGTATTCCTAATGTCATAAGCATAGTATATGGTAATGTTGATTTCAATATATCATTAACATCAACTTTAGCAAATCCTGCTATTATTACGTTTTGTGTATTAGTTGGATCTGTTACTGTTTGAACCATACTTGTACTCTTTAACGCCATTCCAACTACAGGTATACTTAGTCCAGATAAAAGTAATATTTTTGCTATTCCTGAACCTAATCCAAACATATTTAATGGTCCTCTATACAAAGCAAGAGGTGAAAGTATTGTAAATATTAATATATACATAATTGGGTTAGTTGGTGTTATAAATGATATAACTGGTTTTATTAATTCTACTGATTGTGGTGCAGATACAGCATTTAAAAGTATTCCTATTCCTATCATTAATCCTATAACTCCAGCAACATCTTTAATCCCTTCTACAACAGAACTAGATAAATCTTGTACTATTTCCATAGGTCTTACTATTAATGCAGTTATTATTATTGATAAAATTAATGCTGTATCAGGATTCCATTTCAAGAAAAATACTAATACAATAGGTAAAATTGGTGTAAATAATGCAAATATATTAACATCATTATTTTTACATACATTTGCACACCAAGATTTTCTAGTACCTTTCAATCCTTTTCTATAAACATTAAAGTAGATGTATATTAATGTTATAATCGTAGAAACTATTCCCATTACTATTGAATAAGATTTAATTGTTTCTATATCCATTCCTATACTATCTATAAATATTTGATACAAAGAAACATTAAATATTAATCCAATATTTAGACCAAATAATATTAAACAAGATGCAACTAAAGATTCAATACCTGATGCAAGAAATATCGGAATTGCAATTTGAGACACCATTATTACCGCACCAGCTCCACTCATGGCTGTGAAAATTATCGCTATAGCAGCAGTTATAGCTATAGCAATTATTGTAGGTTTATCTCCTGCAAGTTCTGCTGCTCTTTTAATTATCGAATCAGAAATTCCTTTTTTTTGAATAATTTTAGCAAATATCGCACCATAAATAGTAACTATTATTGTACTAGCAAGCTTAATTCCTCCCTTAGTTATTACAAAATCCATTATTGAATTAATTTCAGGATTATCTGATTTAAAAGGTACTCCAGCTATTGCTGCAATAAGTATTCCCATAATTGGTAAAGCTAATATTGCCGGCAATTTTTTTGTCATCATCAAATATGCTCCTGCAAAAAATATTGCAAAAATTAAAATAATTTGTAAAGTTTGCATAATAATACCTCCAAAATATAAATATCTTTTTCACTAATATTATACCTCATTTTTTATTATTTTAAATCAAATTGAACAAAATTAAATATAAATATATTTTGAAAAAATATTTCAAAAATTATATATCAAAAAAAAATAATATGATAATTAATTATAATTTTAAAGAA